>JAVVGH010000079.1:0-5126 GCA_032249215.1 Pyrobaculum sp. | reverse complement strand
CCCGCTGTCTCGTCGCCGACGAGGGCGCCGTGGTCGTTCACCACCATGCCGCCCCTCAGGAAGCTTTTCCCCTTGTTGACGGTGCCCACATCTACCTTCACCTTGAAGTAGTCGGCGAGCTTCTTGAGGTCCTCGTCGGTGGCCTCGGGGGCCGCCAGGAGGCCCCTCGAGTTTATCACGGCCAGCGCCCCCACGAGCGGGTTGTTGGCTACGGTGTCCACAACCACCTCAACGCCGAGCACGTCAGCCACGACCCTCCGCAACTGCGGCTCCAAGAGGGGCGAGACCAGCGCGACTCTGTTGTTGGCAAGCACGAGGTTCGAGACGGCGGTGTACTTTGTCTGTAGCACTTGCACGTTGAGCCCCAGCGACTTGAAGAGCTTGACCTCATCCTCTAGCGCCAGCGGCGACAGAAGAACGCCGTTGTCGTTAACTACAGTGAACACCCCCAGCAGGGGGGACTTCGCAATTGTGAACCTGGCTACAGAGGTGCGGAGGGTGCTCCGCACCACGTCGTCGATTTTCTCGGGGACATCGGGCGGGAGGAAAGTTATGGTGTTGTTAGACGCTATGAAGACGCCGACGGAAGATGTGCCGAAAACCTTGACGGGGGCTACGTCAAACATCACTCCTTCAGCTCCACAACCACTGACCCGTCGCTGTATTTCTCCACAGCGACGCGCACCCGCCTCGGCGGCTTCTCAATACTGCGGGACCACAACGCCATGTTGAGCCTCTGGCCCACCTTCACCGACCTGGGCTCCACCTTGAGATGCCTAGCCACAAACCTCCTGATAAGCCCCACGGCGTATTTAGCCCTCTTGCTTCTCGAAACTTCGTAGGCCCTCCTCAGGTTTATTACATACTCCCGCGTGAGCACCACCTTCTTCTCCTCAGACACGACCGCATAAAAAGGTCAAGTTATAAAATTTAGCCCCAGTAAAGCTCCGGCTTCTTCTTCTCGCCCGGTCCCTCCGCTACGCCGCCTTGGACGGGCCTCTTAGGAGGCCGCATCTTGAGCATGTATCTATCTGTAGATCTTGTAGATATACGTTTCCATGTAAATTTTCCAAGCAAAGTAAAAGAGATAAATATACACTTCTACTTGTGATAGACCCCGAGAGGCTACTTGAGCTTGTGCTGAGATACGCAGTAAAGACAGAGGGCGGGGAGGTGTATAGGCGCTACACAAGGTTCCGGGCGGACAGGTGGTACGGCGGCATAGCCACGGCCGACGTAGTCGGTTGCAACCTACGGTGCGGCATGTGCTGGGCTTGGAGAAACACCTCCTTCGTCTTTACGGCGGGCGAGTGGCTTCCGCCGGGCGAGGTCGCCGACAGGCTAAGGGACATAGCGAGGAGGAGGGGGTTTGAGCAGGTGAGGGTGTCCGGCGGCGAGCCCTTAATAGCCCCGGCGCATCTGCTCAAGGCCATAGACCTCTCGGCGGAATACACCTTCGTCGTGGAGACAAACGGCATCTTGATAAACCGGCAACTCGCCAAGGAGCTAGCCGCGAGGCCCAACGCGGTGGTGAGGGTTTCCCTAAAGGGCGCCGCGGCTGAGGAGTTTGAAAAAATTACAATGTCGCCCAGCGCCTACTTCCACAGGCAACTAGACGCCATCCGCCACTTGGTGGAAAGCGGCATGAAGCCCTGCCGCGACGTGTATCCAGCCGCCATGTTGGGCTTCTCCACTGACGAGAACATAAAGAAGCTGGAAAAGGCCCTAGCCGACATACACCCCGTCCTCCCCCAGTGCATAGACGTGGAATACGTAATCCTATACCCCCACGTAGTGAAGCTGATGAAGACGCGCGGCCTCACGCCTATACGCGCAGTGAGGCCGGACGGAGTGCCCGCCTTCATGATATGAACTGCCTCCAGCTCACTCTCTACCCAAGCATAACGCTGGCGCTTCTCGACGAGAGGCTCATCAAGATCTTCGGCGTGAAGAAGGGCGTGTGGGCAGGCGACGACCTGTATATATCAGGCCGGTGGTACGACCCCTGGAGATATATAAACGACGTCGTGGGGCGTCTCCGCGACAAGACACACGCGCTGGCTGAGAGGTTCAGCCGGTGCATCGGCATCTCCATCTCCCCAGGCGACGAGGACCTCCTCTTCGCGGTGGCCTTTCTCACCCAGAACACAGACTACCACACCAACGTATTGAGGTGGACACGAGCCATCTTCTCAAAGACGGAGGACCTCGCCGAAATAGCGGAGACAGCCCCGTCAGTCGGCAGGAGCTACCAGCTCCAGAAACTGCCGCAGGCACTCAAGGCGTACATAGAGCTCGGCAGACCCCGCGAGAGGAGGGAGCTCCTCCGCATCCCAGGAGTCGGCCCCAAGGTGGCTGACTTGTTCCTCCTCTTCACCGGCGACGCAACTGCGGCGCCCGTGGACAAACACTTCATGAGGACGGCGCCTAAGCTGGGGCTCGACGGGAGGCCCCCCAACCCCGCCTACTGCCGCAGATACACATGCGGCACATGCCCCCTAGCCCCCCGTTGCCTAAGAGCACAAGCCGCCGAGAAGCTAGGCCGGCTCGCCGGCTGGGCCCAGACGCTGGCGTACCTAGCCGACAAGGGCGTCCTCAGCATTTAAATAAACCACAGCTTCAAGCACCCATGGGGTGGAAGACAGGGTAAAAAAAGTAGAAGCGACAGACATAGTTGACGTAGCGGAGGAGTTTGTAGTCACGCCTTGGGAGGTGCGGGGGAGGGTCGACTACGACAAGCTTCTCCGGCACTTCGGGGCCAAGCCCCTCACCGCGGACGAGATAGCCCTCCTCGAGAAGTACGCAGGGGAGGTGCACCCCCTAATTCGGCGCGGCTTCTTCTACGCACACAGAGATTTCGACGCCGTAATGAGGTGGCACGGCGATGGGAAGCCGTGGGCCCTCTACACGGGCAGAGGCCCCAGCGGCCCCGTGCACATAGGCCACATGGTGCCGTGGATCCTCCTCAAGTGGTTCTCAGACAAGTTCAACCTGGAGGTCTACTTCCAGCTCACCGACGACGAGAAGTTCTTCGACGACCCCGAGATGAAGCTGGAGGAGGCCACGAACTGGGCCTACGAAAACGCCCTCGACGTGATAGCCCTCGGCTTCACGCCGGACAAGCTCCACCTAATCGTCGACACCAAGGACATAAAGCCGCTGTACCCGATAGCGGTTAAGGTGGCCAAGAAGCTCACGTGGAACACCGTGAAGGCCACCTTCGGCTTCACCGACTCCACAAACATTGGCCTCATATTCTACCCATCCCTCCAGATAGCCGTGGCCTTCCTCCCCACCGAACTACGCCGCGAAGCGACGCCGGTCCTCATACCCTGCGCCATAGACCAAGACCCCTACTTCCGTTTGGCGAGAGACATAGCCGACACGCTCGGCTACCCCAAGCCCACCACTCTGTACTCCAAGTTCATCATGGCGCTGACGGGCGAAAGCAAGATGTCCGCCTCCAACCCCGACTCCGCCATATACACACAAGACGACGAGAAGGCCGTCAAGAGAAAGATAATGAACGCCTTCACCGGCGGAAAGCCCACCGCAGAGGAGCAACGCAAATACGGCGGAGACCCAGACATATGCCCAGTCTACCACTACCACATGCTCTTCGACCCCAACGACGCATCGGTGGAGAAGATCCGGCAGGACTGCAGAAGCGGGGCGATGCTGTGCGGCGAATGCAAGCTCAAGCTCTACGACAAAATAACAAAATTCCTAAAGGAGCACAAAGAGAGGAGAGAAAAAGCCCGCGGAAGCGTGGATCAATACCGTATAAGCGTCAAACTCAAGTAACAACCCTACCAATCGCGTAGGTGTCACCCACCTTCTCAATCTGCACCTTAACCCTCTGCCCAGGCTCCGCGCCGGGGACAAACACCACAAACCCCTCAACCCTCGCAACGCCGTCTCCCCTCCTCGACTTCTCCACGATCTCAACCTCAACCACGTCTCCCTCCTTTACCGGTTTAGGCCCAGACGGGCCACGCCGCCCATGCGGCGGCCCCCTTCTCGTTCCTCGTTCCATCTGCGACAATGAGACCCACTATATAAACCTTTTTCTGGGCTATGAGCTAAGCCGACGATGCCGATAAGTGATGAGTGCCCGGCCATGTCGAGCACCACATATGGGTGATTGAAGCCCGAGAGGCGGCGACCCACGGCCTGATGAAAAATTTTTAAAATCGTGCAAAACCCTGCTATGAAGGGCCCGTAGCTCAGCCTGGTTAGAGCGGCGGGCTCTTAACCCGTAGGTCGTGGGTTCACGGCGTGTGTGCCGGCCTACGAATCCCACCGGGCCCGCCAAGTCTCCTCTTTCTCTACACATGCAGTGGCGGTAAAAAAGTTTAAAAAGACGTCCAAGTAAGCGTAACGGGGCCCGTAGTCTAGCGGTAGGATGCCCAGGCCCGAGGACGTCTGGGGCCGCATTTGCCTGACGCGCGGGTGATCCCGGGTTCAGGGGAACCCGCCTAGAAATCCCGGCGGGCCCACCAGGGCTGTTTCTTTATTAAGCGGTCTAGATACGTTGTTGTGTCTGTGTTAGATGTTTTGTCGTCGGTGTTTGTGGTGAGGTGGGGGGACGTGACGTGTAGGTCGTCTATTGGGGATTACCACGTGGCGGTTGTGGAAAACGGGGCTGTGTATGCTATGAAGTGTGGGGAGGGGGGTGAGTGCAACGACTGCGTGGAGTTCCGTGTCGACGACGAGATCGTGGTTTATTTGCCTCGTCGTTTTTATGAGTGTCTGGGGTGTCTGCTGGGGGAGTTTTTCAACGCCGGGTTGTTCAACCTGTCTGTCGGCGGTGCTGTGTTGGTTCAGCGGAGGGCCTACGTGGTGCCTCCCATGGCTAAGGAGCGGGGGGACCCGGATAGGTTGATGAAGAGAGCCGGCGGGATTCTAGAGAACTATATGCTGAGGATTTTGGCCGGTTCGTTCAAGGCGTGTTGTAAATCTTAAGGTGGCTTGGACGCGGCGGCGAGGGCGGAGAAGTTAAGAGGTGCTAACCGGCGAGAGGCTCAAAACCTAGCCCGACGCCCAACGGCGGGTTTAGTATCAGAGGCACAGGCAGGCACGTAGACGCCCTGGCCCGCTACGAAGAGCTTAGAGAAGCGATAGAG
>JAVVGH010000078.1:0-5192 GCA_032249215.1 Pyrobaculum sp. | reverse complement strand
ACTCCCTCAACGCCGACCCCTGGCGCGAGGAGCGCTTCGACTTCGGCACCCCCGTGATGAGGGGCCGGAGGGTCTCGGTGTAGCGGCGCCGCCGAGGAGTATCATGATCTATATGAAAAATAGTTAAAAACATAGACTGAGGAAAGCTTCATGTCGCGAAACCTAGCGATCGGAATCGGCGTGTTGGTAATCCTGTTGATCGCCTTAGGCGCCTACGTTTTTATGTCGCAACCACCTGCGCAGATCTCCACGACGTCTTCTGCAACCACCACTAAGCCTCCCTCCACAACCGCCACATCTACCTCCCCTCAGCCCACCGCCACTACGCCTCAGCTGAGCGGCTCCCTCACCGTGCTGGTGCCCACCGGAGACCCCACGTTGATGCCCTACGTCAGGATGGTGTCTGATGAATTCACTA
The DNA here is from genome assembly GCA_032249215.1 of Pyrobaculum sp. Classification (GTDB taxonomy): domain Archaea; phylum Thermoproteota; class Thermoprotei; order Thermoproteales; family Thermoproteaceae; genus Pyrobaculum. The sequence continues at coordinate 4,774 of JAVVGH010000078.1, read as the reverse complement.
AGCGGTACCCCGGCGTCAAGATCACCATCCAGCCCGTGCCTTTTGGCCAGATGGTCCAGACGGCATTGACGGCGTTGCAGAACAAGAACCCTGACCCCACGGTGATCATATTCTATCCCTCCCAGGCTTCCACGCTCGGGCCTTACCTCATGGACCTAACCCCCTACTTCAACAGCGGGGTTCTGAACTACTCAGATCTGCCCATGAGCGCCATGACGGCGGTAATAATGCTGTCGAGCGACGGGAAGATCACGAAGATCTTCGGGGTGCCGTTTCAGATGGTTTTCGGCTACGTCCTCGTCTATCGCAAGTCCATCATAGAGAACCCCTCTCTCCGCGCGGAGTTTAGGCAGAAGTACGGCTACGATCTTGACCCATCCACTTGGTCCACCTGGGACCAGCTCATCCAGGCGGCTGAGTTCCTCCAATCTAAACAAGTGGCGAAATACGCCCTACTGTTTCCCGACGGCCTTCAACAGTCCATCTTCAACGGTTTCATCGGCATATTTTACACATACGCCCTAAACGACCCCTGCGTAGACATACCTAAATTCGGCGGGGCCGCCCCCACACAGGGCTACTGGGCCTACTTCAAGATGACTCAGCAGGGCGTAAACATCACCGTTGGATGCCCCTCCTTCCTCCAGGCCCTTAGGACCTACAAGCGTCTCGTCCAGTTCCAGCCGCCCATAACCGTGCAGGCCATGGAGTACGACCAGCTCCGCGACCTCTTCCTCACCGGCGACTACGCCATGGTTGCCGCTTGGACCAGCTTCATCCCCATATATAACAACGCCACTGTGTCTAAGGTGGCGGGGGACATAGACATCGCCCCGCTCCCCGGCGGGAAGTACCCCTACGCCACCGGCCTAGCCCCCACCTTCGTCGGGATTAACCCATACGCCCAAAACCCCGACCTGGCGGCTAGGTTCGTCGCCTTCATGATGTCGCCGGAGATGTACAGAAAAGGCGCAGAAACCGTCGGCTTCGTGCCAGGCACAATAAGCGGGCTCCGTGTCGCCTCCCAGGTGCCGTCTATGAGCTGGGCCAGGCCCTTCCTCCCGCTTCTCGAGGCGAGGCTCACGCAGTCCGACCTCATGCGGCTCACCCTTGTCAACAGAGTGACGAACTTCTTCACGGACCTCCGGCCCTACTTCATAAACGAGGTGGCTAAGTACCTGAGGGGCGAGCAGGACGCCGAAACCACGCAGAGGAACATCCAGCAGACCTGGACTAACATAGCAAAAATTTCATGAGGGATAAACATATCCTTTTTTTGGCCCTCCCCGCCCTTTTATACCTTTTTTCCTTTACCCTCTACCCCATTGCCAGCAATTTCGTGCTGAGCTTTTACGAGAGGACCTACGAGGGAGCGCTTAGGTGGGTCGGCCCCGGCAACTACGTCTGGCTTTTCTCCCGCGACCCCTACGGAGGTCTCATACTCTGGAACACCCTCCTATACTCCGTGACCACCCCCGCGATTTCCATCGCGCTCGCGCTTCCCATCGCAGTTGCCCTTAAGCGGCTCGGCGGGGGTTGGCTGGTGCTGATAATGTTGCCAGCCTTCATACCCGCGGTTACGGCGGCTATGGCTTGGTACCTAATGCTGAACCCCCTCTACGGCCTGGGGTACTACCTCATGCAGGCCGGCCTCATAAAGGCTAACCCCCTCTCTACCATCTGGACTGTGGTGCTTATCGACGTGTGGAGGGCTCTGCCCACCGCCGTATTGATAACATACTCGGGTCTCAGGTCCATACCGAGGAGCGTGGAGGAGGCGGCCATGGCAGACGGCGTCATCGGCATACGCAAGTTCTTCGCAGTGGACCTCCCCCTCATCACGCCCCACATCTTGGCGGCGTTTGTCCTCACCGCCTTGACAGGTTTCTTCACCTTCGACCCCATCTACATAGGCACTGCCCAGGTGGGGCCCAGGCTCCTGGACAACCTCGCCTACTACAGCTTCGAGAAGTTCGCCTCCGGCGAGTTCGGATACGCCGCGACCCTAATAGTCGTGATGACAGCGGTAGGCACACTGCTCTCCCTGGCATATATGAAGGCCCTCTCCGCCAGGGCCGTGCTGAGGCTCCCCGGCGTGTATAGACTTCCCAACAGAGAGGCGCCGAAGGCCCTCCACGTCGCCGTGTTAGCCGCGGCGCTGGCCTTCGTCTTCATCCCCCTGGCGTGGCTCGTCTCCATATCAGTGAAGCCCCCCAGCGAGATCATCCACGTGCCCCCCACCCTCTTCCCCTCCAAGCTGTCCCTTGACAACTACCGGCTGGCCCTGACGGACGGATTGCCGTTCTTCCTCATGAGCCTCTACGTGGCCGTCATCAACACCGTCGTGACGGTCCTCGTTGCCGCCTCCGCGGCGTATCAAATGAGAGTCCACAACCTCGGCGGGTGGCCCCTCACGGCCTACATCCTCTACCTCATGACCACCCCCACCCTGCTCTACATCGTCCCGCTCTACCTGGTGGTGCGTGGCCTCGGCGTCTACAACACCCTCTGGGCCCTCGTGTTGACTTACCCCATCATGACGCTTCCCTACGCCATATGGATCCTCTACAACTACTACTCGGGCTTCAATAGGCAGGTGGAGGAGGCGGCGATGGCAGACGGCATGACCAGGTCCAAGGCCTTCTTTAAGGTAGTCCTCCCCCTCAGCCGCAACGGGCTCAGCGTCGCCGGGCTCTACGCCTTCTTGTTCTCCTGGGGCGCCCTCGTCTTCCCCCTCGCCTTCAGCTCCACGCCATACGACCTGGCCAACCCGCTGAGCTTCAGCGGTGCCCAGACCTTCTCAATATACATAAGCATGTTGATGAGCCCCGTGACCATGAGCTACGGCGAGGTCTCGGCAGCTGGCGTCGTCAGCATAATCCCGCCGCTTATATACCTCATCGCGGTGAGGAACAACCTCGAAAAGGTGTGGGGGGCTCGGTAGCATGCTCCTCCTCAAGGGCCTGAGGAAGTCCTTCCGGGGCTTCACCCTCTACGTGGAGGAGCTGGAGATCCCAGACAACAGCTACGTAGTTCTCCTAGGCCCCTCGGGCTCTGGGAAGACTACCCTGCTTAGGCTCGTCGCGGGGCTGGAGACCCCGGACGCCGGCGCCGTGTACATCGACGGCCGCGACGTCACGAAGAGCCCAGTTTGGCAAAGAGACGTGGGGATTGTGTTCCAGAACTACGCCCTCTACCCCCACCTCACCGTATTCGACAACATCGCCATGCCTCTGAAAAATAGGAAGCTACCTAAGGAGGAGATTGCGAAGAGGGTGCGGCACATCGCCGAGATCCTAGACATACAAGACCAGCTGGAGAAGTATCCACATCAGCTCTCCGGCGGCCAGCAACAACGGGTGGCGCTGGCCCGCGCATTGGTTAAAGAGCCTAGGGTTCTGCTGCTGGACGAGCCTCTCAGCAACATAGACGCCAGGCTGAGGCTAGAGGTGCGGGGCTTTTTGAAGAGCCTGCAACGGCGGCTCGGCACCACTGTGATCCACGTGACTCACGACCAGGAGGAGGCCATGGCGCTTGGAGATCTACTAGTGGTCATAAACAACGGGAGGATAGAGGAGGTGGGGCCCCCCTCCCAGCTGTACTCCAGACCGCGGAGCCTCTTCGTCTTCAACTTCCTAGGCCTAAGCAACGTGTTGCCGGCGTCTAGACTAGGGCTCGGCGGCAACGAGCTTATAGGCTTCCGGCCTGAAGACGTCGTAGTTGGCGAGGGAAGATACACGGGGAAGGTGGCGAGGGTGGAGTACCTAGGTCCGTATAAGGTTCTGGAGATAGCGTTCAACGACGTGGTCATCAAGGCCCGCGTGTCCCCTCACCTCGCCGTGGATGAGGGGGCCGTCGTGCGTTTCGACGTGGAAAAAGATAAGATCCTCCGGTTTCCCTCCTAAGGCGTGCTCATCCACATACTGGGGTCAGGAGCCGGCGGTAGCCCCGGCTCACGGAGGTGGCGGGCGGCTAATCTGGTGGACTCCGGCGAGTATCTGGTGGTTGTGGACTGCGGAGTGGGTTGCCACTACCGGCTCTCGGACCGCGGCCTCTTGACGGAGGTGGACTACGTCTTTATTACACATAGCCACATGGACCACTTCCTGGGGTTGCTGGAGGCTCTCTTCCAGGCGCATATAGAAGGACGTACGCGGCCGCTTTACATCTACGCCCCGCGTGTGGCGGAAGAGACGGCGCGGCTCGTCGCGACGCATCTCTTCAAGTCTCCGCGTTACGAGATCGTATTCCGCAGAGCATCCCCCGGCGTCCTCCTAGACCTGCCGAGGCTTAGGGTGGAGGCCGCCGAGGCTTGCCACCACACGGCAGAGGAGGCCTACGCCTACCGGCTGAGTGCCGGAGTCGACGTGTTGTTCTCCGGCGACACGGCTCCGCGGTGCGAGCCTCTGCGGCGGCTGGGCGCCGGGGCAGACGTCGCAGTCTACGAGGCAACCTGCAACGAGGAGAATGGAGAGGTCTGCAGGAAATACGGCCACTCCACCACCTTAGACGCCGTCGCAGAGGGCGAGGCGATGGGCGTGAAGGGGCTTGTGCTGACTCACATAGATGAGCGGTTCAACCCAACCATATACCAAGACGTGAAGAAGATTGGGAGGCAGGTGGTGGTGGCTGAAGACAACATGGTTGTCAGGCTCTAGTTTTTAAAGAGGTGTAGAGAAGACGCCATGGATTTAGAGCTTGCCAAGGTTCTCGCGGGGGTGGGCGGGCTGGTGGCGGGCGTGGGGGTTTTTACCAATTGGGCGGCTGTGTTGAT
>JAVVGH010000077.1:0-5203 GCA_032249215.1 Pyrobaculum sp. | reverse complement strand
CCCGCACCGACATAGTGACGTCGCAGAACAGATACAACCTGGTGGAGCGCGAGGCGGATAAGGAGCTTCTTCCGTATCTACGGCGGGAGGGCATAGTCCTCATCGCCTGGAGCCCGCTGGCCAAGGGGGTCCTCACGGGGAAGTACACGCCGGAGAATCCGCCGGCGTTTGAAGACGTCAGGCGGAACGACCCCCTCTTCACGCCGCAGAACTTGAAGCTGGCGTGGCCGCTGGTGGAGGAGATAAGGCGCCTCGCCGCGGCCTACGGCAAGACCCCGGCCCAGGTGGCGCTTAACTGGCTGGTCAGAGACCCGTGGATATACCCCATTCCAGGCGCTAAGAGGCCTGAGCAGGCGGTGGAGAACGCAGGCGCAGCGGGCTGGATGCTTTCAGACGACGACTGGAGGAGGCTCGACAGACTCGGCTGGGAGATCTCGCAGAGGATAATCTACGTGACCTGGTGAGCTCCCGGCAAACCTCCAGTAGCCGGGGGGCCTGAGCCACGACTTCAGACGTTTTTCGGCTTTCTGCGGTGTGATGTCTACGGAGGATTTATGTTGTGGTAGCAACATATATAAGGGGATTTCAACAATGTAGCTATGTCGCAGGCATTGAGGGAGTTTTTGCTCAAGAAGGCTAAGCTAGAGTCGCTGTTTAAGTGGGGGGTTCGGTGGAGCCTTTGGCCCGTCCACCTGGTCACCTCCTGTTGCGGCGTGGAGGTTGCCCACGCGTCAGGTCCGGGGTTTGACGCGGAGAGGTGGGGCGTGCTTCCCTTCCACACCATGAGGCAGTCAAACGTCATACTTGTGGAGGGCACCATCACGAGGAAGATGGCGAAGGTCCTTAAGCAGGTGTACGAGCAGATGCCCGAGCCTAAGTACGTAATTGCCATGGGCGCCTGTGCGGTTAGGGGAGGCCTCTTCTGGAACTCCTACCACGTGGTGCAGGTGGACACGGTGGTGCCGGTGGATGTCTACATCTCCGGCTGTCCGCCGACGCCGGAGGCGGTCATCAGGGCGTTTATGATGGTGCACAACAAGATCAAGGGGAAGCCCGGCCCCTACGTGGAGCCCGTCAAGGTCGACCTAACGCCGTTTCTCCCGCCGCCGCCCAAGCCGCCTGCGAAACCCGCGCCTCAGCATACACAACAAGCCCCAGCGGCGTAGTATGGCGGCGAAGCTCCCGCCCAAATGCCCGCCGCAGGGCGACCACCCACTGCTTGAAAAGGTCAAGCAGACGTTCGGCGGCGTGGTGCTGAACCACGGCGTAACCCCCGAGGGGCACCTCTGTGTGTTGGTCCCGCCTGACAAGATCAGGGACGTGGCGGCCGCCGTCAAGAACATGGGCTTTGACCACGTCCTCTCGCTAAGCGCCGTGGATTACGCGGCCGAGGGAAGGTTCCTGGTGACGTACATCTTCGCCTCCTACCTAACCCCCGAGCTCAGAAGCCAGCTTCTACACATAAGAGCCGAGATCCCCCGCGACAACCCCAAAATAGCCTCCATAGCCGACATATACCCCTCAGCCGACTACGAGGAAAGGGAATGCCACGAGATGTTCGGAATATGGTTCGAAGGCAACCCGCACATGGGCAAACGATTCCTCCTAGACCCCGACTGTTGCGTAGATGAAAAAACCGGCAAGCCGCTTTACCCACTGCGCAAAGACTACAAAGTCCCAGACTGGGGCCTAACGGGCTAGGGCGGCCTCACGAAGACTCAACCAGGTATAGTGCGACGGTTAACTAGATGGTTATCGTTGTTGCGGAACGTAGCCGTGTATTGGGTATCGTTTAAACGCGACTACCGTTTTTCTCTGGTTTGCGTAGGCCACAAGCTGTTCTAGGTTTACGGCTGGAACGTAGGCGATCCTCTTCTCGTCTATGGGGACGCCTATCATCGCCGTCTCGTTCGGCCTAATCACGCCGGCGTCTCTCAGCTTCTGTATTAAGTCAACTACGTGGGCTTTTCCGTCTATCTCCACGACGACCTCCCGCTTGTGGTCTAGGTCGAAGAGCCGGATCTGCATACTACCTATCTGCCTCCGGCGGGAAGTAGCCGAAGGACATGTAGACAGCAGGCATGTCGGCTAGTCTGCCGCCCTTCATGGCCTCCACCATGGCGCGGAGGTTGCGCCAGCTGGGGGTCACGAAGCGCATCCGGTGCACCCGTTGCAATCCTGTGGCCCAGAGGTGGACCAGCGTGGCGCCTCTCGTAGCCTCGGCAACTGCGAGGTACTCCCCCGGCTCGGGGTATATGTAGGTGTAGACCCCCAGCACGCCGCCTACGCCCTCCCGCCTGTACTCGGGGTTTTTAAATAGAAGCGCCTGGTCGATTACATCGCCCTCCGGAAGAGCCTTTAGGACCTGCTCCACGATAGACATGGATTCGTACATCTCGCGCCACCTAACAAGCGTCCGCGCCCACGCGTCGCCGTCTTTCTCCACCACAACCTCGAAATCCACGTCGCCGTATGCGTCGTAGGGATGAACCTTGCGTACGTCGTAGTCTATCCCTGAGGCCCTGGCGAAAGGCCCCACCACGCCCAGCTCCGCTGTCTTCTTCGCGTCGACTATGCCGACGCCCTCCAGCCGGGCCTTGGTGACTGGGTTGTCGAGGAATAGGGTTTTGAAGTCCTTCAGCTTCCTCCTCGTCACCTCTAGAAGCCGCCTCACGGCCTCCACGTGGTCCGGCTTGACGTCGCGCCGCACCCCGCCGGGGACCGGGTAGGCTATTGTGGTCCGCGCCCCGGCGATCTTGGCGAAGACCTCTGCGTACATGTCCATAAGGGCGAAGCCCCACATAAACGCCGTGGTGTGGCCCAGGAAGACGCCCAGCAGAGCCAAGTCGTAGAGATGGGTCCTTACTCTGCTGAGCTCCGCCATCAACACGCGGAGGTACTTGGCGCGCGGCGGCGGCTCGAGGCCGAGGGCCTTCTCCAGGGCAAGCACAAGGGGGTAGGTGATGTTCATTGAGTCCATTATGGAGGCCTTCTCCACGAGCGGAATCAGCGTCCAGTAGGGCCGGTTCTCAGCAAGCTTCTCAACCCCCCTATGCACGAAGCCGGGGTCCGGCACCACGTCCACGATTATGTCCCCGTCAACGACGACGAAAAGCCGCATGTGTCCCGACCCGGGGTGTTGCGGCCCCACCACAAGCGTCAGCCCCCGCCCCCCTCCCCTCAGCTCCTCCTCAGACTGGACGAAGAAGGTGCGGCCTACCTCTAGGTTGAAGGGCCACTCAGTTTTCTGCATGGGCTATCTGCTCCTGGACCTTCGTCACGGCCTTTAGGACGGCCTCGGGGGTGGGGGGGCAACCGGAGACGTAGGCGTGTACCGGCAAGACCTTGGCGGCAGGCACCATGTGGTAGCTTCCGTAGAATACGCCGCCTTTTATGGCGCAGGCGCCCATGGCCACCACGTATTTAGGCTCGGGCATCTGCTCATATATGTATTTTACAAACTTCGCCATCTTGAGGGTGATGGTGCCTTCAATTATAATGATGTTGCTCTGGCGGAGGCTCCCCATGGGCAACATGCCGAACCTCTCGGCGTCGTAGGCTGAGCCGAATAGGTGGCCCACCTCTACGCCGCAGCAGGCGGTGACGAGATGCGGCGGCCAGAGAGACCACTTGGTGCCCCACCTGGCTAGTCTCGAAACGGCCTGGGAGACAAGGGTCTTCATTATGCTTAACCCTTTATGTTTTTATAAAACTTTCTGAAATTTTATATAATTAAAAATTCCGGACATGAGGAGCTTCACTTAGCCAACTGCCTAACCCCACCTCCTTACGTCAGCCAGGAGCTTGAAGTAGCGCCACACCACGGCAACTACGGCGGCGATCGCGACGACGAGAGCCGCCGCAAGCGGGGCGAGGGCCGCGCGGCCGGCGTCGGTGGTCAGCACAGCCACGAGCGCCAGCCCCACCGCCGCCTCCACCACGGTGACTAGGTAGACGTAGCCGAAGTACTGCATGAGGAGTCGCCTCTGGACGGGGCCGTACGGCGGCCCGCCTGCCTCGAACCTCCTCTCCTTGGTTTCTGAGGGCCGCTTCGGCGAGAACAGGTACCCGACTACAACTAGGAGAACCAATGCGGCGAGAAACAGGGCGATGAACAAGACGACTGCTACCATATCCACGCCGCCAGAAGAGACCAGAGGATAGCCGCCGCCGACAGCGCCAGTAGCTGGCCCCAGCCTATCCTAAGCGCTTGGTCTATCCGGTAGCGGGGATATATGGCGCGTGCCAGCATTGCCGGCAGGACGAACACGCCCATTTTGGCTAGGGTGATCAACACGCCTAGCACCCCTGCCGCGGGTAGCCAGCCGCCGAGGAACAAAACGGCGCCCAGCAGGGAGAGGACGTAGAGCTTGACGTAGTTAGCGCCGAAGGCGTAGATGAAGAGGGTGGAGCCGTACTCGGTGTAGGGGCCCAGCACCACCTCAGGCTCAGCCTCAGGTATCTCGAAGGGGAAGCGTGTGGTGGCCATCAGTAGGGCCACTAGGTAGACGACGAAGGCCAGGGGGTTCAGCAAGACGCCCCAGAGGCCGCTCTGCGCCTCGACGACTTTGTGCGGGTCGGCGGTGCCGTAGAGGAGGAACATGGCCAAGGCGGCGAGGAGAAGCGGCACTTCGTAGGCCGCGGTCAGCAGTATCTCCCTCATGGCGCCGATGTAGGTGAACTTGTCGGCCTCTGTCCACGCCATGGCCACCACCAACACGGCGACTAGGAGCACCAGCACCACGGCGATGGCGAGGCCGTAGGGATGCGGCGCCATCACGACGCCGGGCGCCGCGGCGATGAAGACGACGGGGAGACCCTCGGCGAAGAAAAGCAGAATAGGCGTGGCGGCGAAAAGCAGTCTGTTGGTGTGGCGCGGCAGGACCAGCTCCGAGAAGACCAGCTTGAAGAGATCCGCCACGGGCTGGAGGAGGCCCCCCAGCGGCTTAGACACGTAGAGCGGGCCGTAACGCCACTGCACCCGCGCCACCAGCTTCCTCTCCAGCCAAATCGCAACCACAAGAAAACCGAAGATGCCCAGCACGCCGGGAAATACCAAAGCCGCGATTAAATCGCCGGAGAGGGGGAAGGGCAGATCCATATAAGGCTACACCACCCCATTAAAATTTTTGCCTTATGTCAAGAGGCGTAGCGGGAGTTGGGGGATGTAGAAAACTGATATTAAATTTCAGTATTATACAAG
>JAVVGH010000076.1:0-5219 GCA_032249215.1 Pyrobaculum sp. | reverse complement strand
TCACCACAAGCGTGTGGTACTCCCCCAGCTCCCCCAGGGGGTCGACCCCGAGTTGCCTCGCCAGCGTTATGAACTCCTCTACGTTTTCTCTAGTCACCAGGCGGCACACCAGCTCCCTGTGCCTAGCCCCGATTATTAAGACGTCCATATATTGCACCTCCTCCCTCAGCACTTGGGCCGGGTCTCTGCCCCACAGCGGCTCCCTGAGCTCGGCACCCGCCTCGGCCGCAATCCGCTTCATGTATCTAAGGTGGTCCTCTACGGCCTGGTCCCCAGCCACCAGGACCTTGGCCCCAAGCCGCCTCAACAGAGAGACCTTGGCCTCGAACTCGCCGCCTTTCGGAAGATTCACGATCAACGTCGGCACGCCCAGCGCCAGGGCCAGCTCCACCGTCTTGTGGAGGTTGAGGAGGTGCGGCGAGGGCCGGGGGAATTGGTAGACCGAGACGAAGAAGAGGTCCACAGGCCGCTCCAGGTGGTAGGCGTAGACCGAGTCCTTGCCCCCCGAGAAGAAAAGCACCTTCACGACCTAGCCCTGCGGTAGCTGTGGCTGAAGGCGGGGTTGTAGACGGCGCTCCGCGGGACCTCCCTCGGCTTTACGGAGTTGCCCACGATTATTACGGCGTCTCTCACGATCCCCTCCGCCTTGACCTTCTCGGCTATGTCCGCGAGGGTCCCCACCACAATTTTTTCGTCGGGCCAAGAGGCCTTGTAGACAACTCCCACGGGCGTCTCGGGGGGCAGGCCGCCCTCTGTAAGCTCCTTGACCACCTTGTCTATGACGTGGACGCCTGTGTATATGGCGAGGACAGCCCCCATCTCCCTGGCGAATTTAGCCGCGGTCTTCAAGTCGCCGCGCATCTCCACCCTGGCGGAGGCCCGCGTAATGACCACAGTCTGCACCTCCTTGGGCACAGTCAGCTCGATCCTCATGGCCGCCGCGGCGGCCAGCGCCGCGGTGACGCCCGGCACCACCTCGTAGGGTATTCCGAGTTGCTGCAGCGGCAGCAGCTCCTCCCACAACGCGCCGTATATGGCGGGGTCGCCGGACTTCAGCCTCACCACCAGCTTCCCCTCCGAAGCCTTCTTCACCATGATGTCCACGATCTCCTCGGTGGTCATCGTGGCGCTGTTGTATATCTCCGCCCCCTCCTTTACGTACTTCAGAAGCTCGGGGTTTACGAGCGAGCCGGCGTATATCACCACGTCTGCTTGTTGCAGATACTTCATGCCTTTGACCGTGATGAGCTCGGGGTCGCCGGGGCCGGCCCCCACGAAGACTACCTTCCCCGCCATATGTACGCCACGGTGAAGTAGTCGTCCCACGTCACCTCCCCCGACACCTCTCCGTTCTCCATGTAGCACCTCCTCACTGCGACGCCGCCGAACCGCCGCAGGAGCTTGTTTATAACATCCACGTTTCTGTTGGCCTTGATCACGACCACCACGTCGAAGAGCTCCGCCGCGGCCTCCAGCAGGTCGCGTCTGGAGGCGGGCACCACGGCCAAGGCCTGGTCCCCCACGGCTAGGACTCGGCCTGCGTACTGCGCACACGCCGTGATGGACGTGACCCCCGGCACGAACTCTGCAGGCGCCTTCACGAAGGGCATGAGTCTGGCGAAGGTGCTGTAGAGCGCCGGGTCTCCCAGCTGCGCGTATACCGCGTTGCCCCCCGCCTCGATCTCCTGGGCGATCCTCCTCAACTCCTCCTCAGTGGTGCGGCCCATGGGGAACTCCACCACGACCACCTCGGCATCTGTATACCTGCGGACTATCCTCTCCGCGAGACTCCTCTCGGAGCGGGAGGAGGCTGGGACGTACACCACGTCTGCCCTCCGCAGGGCCTCAACCGCCTTTACGGTCACTAGGGAGGGGTCGCCGGGGCCTAGGCCCACGACTATCATAGCCTCACCGTCACGACGAATACGGGATTAAGCGGAGACAGGATTGTGTACCCGCCGACCTTCCTGCCCCTGGCCACATGCAACAGTACCACCTCGTGGTTTAGCCCCTCGAGGAGGGGGGTCAGCGCCGATAGGGTTTCAAGCGTAACTACGTCTATCACCACTCTGCCTCCCGGCTTCACTAATTTAAGGACTTCGGGCACTATCTTCGGCAGGTCCCTCCCCCCTCCCCCCACGAAGGCCGACGTAAATGTGATGTCTCTCGGCAAGTCGCGGGGGGCCTCTCCGAGCTTCACGTGTATCCTATCTGCGACGCCGAACTTCTCCGCGTTTCTCCTCGTGAGCTCCACGGCCTTTGGGCTTTTGTCTATGGCGTAGACCTCGGCGCCTAGCAACGCCGCCTCCACCGACACGCTGCCAGTGCCGCACCCAACGTCGAGCAAGACGTCGCCAGGCCCCACCTTGAGCTTAGAGATGACAACGGCCCTCACCTCCTCCTTCGTCATCGGCACCTCGGGGTCTCTTATGAACTCCTCGTCAGGTATGCCGGGGGCTCTCATGCCCGCGCCTCAATTCTCCCGTCCTCGCCGTATATCACCACCTTCACCTCCCTCCCCGCGTGCCGGCTGAGCCTCTCCTTGACGCGCCTCGCAACCACAGACAGAACAGCCTCTCTGTAGTTCCCCAGGTAGGTAAGCGCCTCCGCCACGCTCTGCGCCCCCATCACCTTCCTCAGCACCTCATACGGGACGTCTGCAACCACTGCCGCGTAGATCAGAGATTCCATCCGGGCGTCGCAGTACCGGTGGTGCGTGTTCAGGGCGCCGGCCGCCACCTTGACCAGCTTGGCGGGCAGGCCGGCGACCGCCACCTCGTCGAAGCCCATCTCAACCGCCAGCTTCACCGCGGCGCCGACCCAATCTCCCACCTTCACCACAACGTCGCCGAAGTCCCTCCTGGCGTACTCCACGGCCCTGTTTCCCGTGGCCAGCACCGCCAGCTTCGAGGCTGCGCGGACCGCCTTAAGCTCGGCCTCGATGTGGCCCAGGTACTCCTCGTCGCTGACGGGGAACTCTATGCCGGTTGTGCCCAGTATCGAGATGCCGCCGAGCACGCCCACGTCTCTGTTCATCGTAAGTTCTGCCAGCCTCTCCCCCTCCGGCACCTCCACCAAGATCTCCACCTCCCCAACCCCGGCCTCCCTGACCGCGTCGAGGATCATCTGGCGAGGCACCGGGTTTATGGCGCACTCGCCCGGCGGCACCGGGAGGCCCGGCCTGGAGACAACGCCCACGCCCCTCCCGCAAGTTATCTTAAGCGGGCCCGGCCTTACACACGCCTTTATCACGGCGCCGTCTAAGACGTCTGGGTTGTCGCCGGAGAACTTCTTGACCTCTGCGCAGTGCCACTCGCCGTCTCTGTAGACCCGCTCAACCGGTATCTCAAGCCTGAGACCTATCGGCGTGGGGATGGTCACAGCCCTCGGGGACTCCCCCCTGAGGGAAAGCGCCGCTGCCTTGGCCGCCGCAGCCGCGGCGGCGCCTGTGGTGATGCCGAAGCGCTTAAGGGTAAGCATACTTGCGGTGGTAGCCCCTAGGCGTTATGAGGAAGCTACGCCAGACGTACGTTTCGTCGTTGCCCACGATCAGCGTGGTGCGCATGTCCACCGACTCGACGTCGACGCCGTCTAGAGTGGTGACCACAACCCGCTGGCCCTGCCTATAGGCGTCTTTAACTACGCCGACCGGCGTGCCGCCTCCGCGTATCTGCCGCAGAACCGCCAGAACCTCCCTCAGCAGTTGTTTATCTATCGGGTTGTAGAGGGCCAAGACGAAGCCCGCCGCGGCGGCCTGCCTAACCCTCTCCAATATGACCTCACGGGGGGTCAGAAGCGGGCTTAGGTTAATCACGGCGAAGTCTGAGCCGAGCGGCGCGCCCAGCAACGCTCCTGCGGCCAAGGCGGCAGTGACGCCGGGGACCACCTTGATGGAGACGGGCGCGTCGAGCCTGCTGGCCATCTCCAACACGAGCGGCGCCATGCCGAAGACCTGCGGATCTCCATCGCTCACCACAGCCACGCGCCTCCCCTCCAAAGCCAGCTCTAGGGCCTTCCTCGCCCTGTAGATCTCCTCGCGCATGCCGGCGGACACCACCTCCTTCCCCTCTAGGAGGTCCGAGATCAGCTCTATGTAGGTCTTGTAGCCGATGACCACATCCGCCGCCTTAATCGCCTCCACGGCCTCGGGCGTCCGGGCGCGTGGGCTACCCGGGCCGAACCCCACCACGTAAAGCTCACCCGCCATGTGCAATCTTGACGAGCTCGTTGAAGAGCGCCGCCGCGACCCCCGACCCGCCGTATGTGCCGCGCACAACCACGGAGGGCACCCCGCACTTCAAAAACTCCTCCTTTACCTGCGCGGCGTTTGTGAAGCCGACGGGCGCCGCCACTGCGAAGGGCAGCTCGCCGCCGCCTCTGCAGTGCTCCACCACGGCGAGTAGGGCGGTGGGGGCGTTGCCGACCACCACGCCGGCCGCGCCCAGCCTCCTCAAGACGCACAACATGCCCGCATAGGACTTGGTGACGCCGGGAGAGCCGTCGGCGCAGTCCAGCGCCACGTGGATGAGGCTTCGGTCGTACCGAAGGCCCGCCGCAACCATGTGGACGTCCGCGGCGACGGGGCCGCCCAGCCACTCCCCAAACGCGTCGGCCAAGTCGTCGGAGATGTAAAGAGCCTTGGCCACGTCAAGGTTGCCTGTGGCGTATGCGGCCCGCGCCCTCAGCCTGTCCCTCCAGTCGGAAAGGTCCAGGCCCAGAGCCGACGCCACCGCGTTGAGAGACTCCATCTCTATCTCCTCGGGGTCCAACACGTAGGAAGGGGACTCAGCCCTCAACGCCGCCTGTATCCGGGCCTTGAGGGCTTGGTAGACAAGAGGCGAATCCCCCAGAGGCGGCGTCACGTAGACAAGCCTGCCGAATGTGCTCCTCTGCCACCTGCCGACCTCCACGCCCAGCTCGCCGAGGATGTCGCGGTATACGTGGTTCCCACCTCCCAAAAACGCCAACGCGACGACCACAGGCCCCTCGCCGTTGCGCACGAGGTCGCGCCAGTTGGGCTCCGCATACTCGTTGTACCCAACCCGCACAGACACGCCCAAGTCCTTCTCGAGACGAGAAGCCAACCTCTCCATCAACTCGTTGAAGTCGCGCCTCCGCGAGCCGTGGCTAACGACAATTACCTCCATGGATCCGCGAGATCTTCCATTTTTAAATATTGGCCTAGAATCCATTTAATAAATTTATCTGCGACGCCGCGA
>JAVVGH010000075.1:0-5247 GCA_032249215.1 Pyrobaculum sp. | reverse complement strand
TAAAATTTATATAGGCGTGGAGTGTGGGTGGCTATGCCGAGTTGGAGGGAGCTTGTGCTTGTTAGGGATCACCCCATGCGGAGGGTCTTTATTGAGAAGGTGGTGGTGAATATCGGCGTCGGCACGGGGGGTGAGAGGCTTGAGAAGGCGGCTGAGTTGCTGAAGGAGCTTACGGGTGCGGAGCCTTCGAGGAGGAGGGCTAAGCGGTCGATTAAGGATTTCGGCATTAGGAAGGGTGAGCCGATAGGGGTCGCGGTTACGCTTAGGAGGGATAAGGCTGTGGAGTTTTTGATGAAGGCGTTGCAGGCGGTTAACAACAGGGTTAGGCAGTCGAGCTTTGATGATAGGGGGAACGTGTGTTTTGGCATTAAGGAGCACATTACGATTCCGGGGGTTAAGTACGACCCGGCGGTGGGGATTTGGGGGATGGATGTCTGTGTGAAGCTGGCAAAGCCTGGTCTCAGGGTGCAGCGGAGGAGGAGGAAGAGGAGCAAGGTGGGTAAGGGGCAGCTGGTCACCAAGCAGGAGGCGGTGGAGTTTTTCACCAAGGTGCTGGGGGTGCAGGTTGATTGATGCGTGTAGGGGTTGTCTCTGACAGCCACGATAACGTTTTTGCGATTAGGAGAGCCGGGGAGGAGCTGAGGAGGCGTGGGGTCGGGCTTGTGCTTCACGCGGGGGACTGGGTGTCTCCTTTCTCCGCCCGCTTCCTCCGGGAGGCCTTGGGGGAGGGGGTGCGGATTGTCGGCGTGTTCGGCAACAACGAGGGGGAGAGGCCCTTCTTCCTCGAGGTGGCGAGGAAGTTCGGCGTGGAGGTGGCGGGGGAGGCGGCTGAGCTTGAGGTAGCGGGGAGGAGGGTGGCGGTTTACCACGGCACGTCCCCGATCCTCTTGAGGGCCTTGGTGGAGTCTGGTCTCTACGACGTGGTGGTGTATGGCCACACGCATCAGGCCGTTGTGGAGAGGCGCGGCGGGACGCTTGTGGTGAACCCCGGCGAGCTCTGCGGTTGCTTGACCGGCAGATCCTCCTACGCGGTGGTGGACCTGGATAAGCTGGAGGTGGATCTCCTCTTCCTGTGACTTGGACGCCTGACGAGCTGGTTGCCTTCGTCGGCAGGGTTCTCTACGAGGTGGTGGAGCGGGGGCTTACCTTGGACTTCGCTTTTCAGAGGGTGAAGAGGGGGTGGCGGCGGCTGGATAGCTTTAAGGTGTTTTATGACGTGTCTTTTGACGCGGTTAAGCACTACTTCCTTCTGCGGCATCTGGCGGCGAGGTTGCTGGGCTCGTCGGGGGCGAAGGCTGTGGCGCGGGCGTGGTTTATATACCGGGCTGATGCCGTCTTGTATAACAGAGATATGGTGGCGCGGTATAGGAAAAGGCTTCTGAAGAGGGCTAGGGGTAGCCCGGAGGAGGCGTTGCGCTCCATCGAGGAGCTGAGGGGGGATCCGGTGCGGTACCTATCGACGAAGTACAGCTACCACCCCTCCATCGTGGAGGCCCTCCTTTCTAACCTCCCCCGGGGGGAGGTGGAGAGGATACTGGAGGCGGGCAACGCCACGTGGATTTGGCTGAGGATAAACACCTTGAGGGCTGATGTGGATAAGGCGTTGAGGATGCTGGAGGGGGAGGCGGAGGTGGAGCCGCACCCCGCCATACCGTTTGCTGTCCTCCTCAGAAGCTCCAGGAGGCCTGTGCAGTATCTGACCGCGGTGAGGGAGTTCGTGGCGGTGCCGCAGGACCTCGCCTCGATCTACGCCGTCCTTTCGCTGCGCCCCAGCCCGGGGGACAGGGTCGTGGACCTCGCCGCGGCGCCTGGCATGAAGACGAGCCTCATTGCCCAGCTTGCCGAGGGCAGGGCCAGGATAGTGGCTGTGGAGCTTTCCACGAAGCGGGTGTACAGGATGAAGCGCCTGCTGAAGCTTCTCGGCGTTGCGGACCAGGTGGAGGTGGTGCGGGCCGACTCGAGGAGGCTGAGGACTAGGCGCTTCGACAAGGCTCTTCTGGACGCGCCGTGTACGTCAAGCGGCGCCTTCACCAAGGAGCCCGCCACGAAGATATACCCAAGGCTGGAGGAGGCGGCGCGCTACAGCAGGTTGCAGAGGGAGCTTCTCGCCAACGCCTTGACGCTGGCAGACGAGGTGGTCTACGCCGTCTGTAGCATCCTGCCCCAGGAGGGGGAGGAGGTGGTGGCCGCGGTGGGCGGCCGGGCGGAGAAGCCCCACCCCGACCTCGCCCCGTCTTACCGAGGCGGCGTCGGCGGCAGGACGTTTCCCCACATACATAGAAGCGAGGCGTTTTTCATCTCGCGCGTCACCCCTTCTTGAGCCTCTCCACGCCGGGGGGCGCGGTGCCGCCTCTGGCCATCAGCGGAATTTTGGAGTACCTAGAAACGTCCATCACGGCCACCGAGCCGTAGAGGCCGCCGAGGTCGTAGACGTCGCCGGGCTTCGCGCCGGGGATCGGCACCAGCCTCACCCCCAGCGGCTTGTCCAAATGGACGGCGAGCGCCATTACGTCTGCCATAAGCGCCGCCACCGCCTCCGGGCTCGCGTCGGCCGGTATCCCCACCATGTCTATGCCTGTGTTGCAGACGGCGGCCATGGCCTTGAGGGTGTCGAGGGTGAGGGCGCCTTCGGCCGCGGCCTTCGCCATGGCGGCGTCTTCGCTGACTGGTATGAAGGCGCCGCTGAGGCCTCCGATGGTGGAGGCGGCTACGGCGCCTCCCTTCTTGACGGCGTCTGTGAAGAGGGCTAGGGCGAAGACGGAGCCGGGGGCCCCCACCCTGGGCAGGCCTATGGCTTCGAGGATGGCGGCTACGGAGTCGCCGACTTTAGGGGAGGGGGCCACGCTGAGGTCGACCGCGCCGAAGGGGACCCCCAGCTCCTTTGCCACCTCCCTCCCCACCAGCTCGCCCAGCCTTGTGATCTTGAAGGCGGCGCGCTTGATGGCGTCGTGGAGGGTCCTCACGTCTGCGTCTGGCAGATTCCTCACAACGGCCTCGATGACGCCGGGGCCGCTTACTGCGATGTTTACCACGGCGTCTGGGAGGCCGAGGCCGTGGTATGCGCCGGGCATGAATGGGACGTCTTCCGGCAGGTTGGCGGTGACGGCGAAGCGCGCCGCCGCGTGGGGCCTCATGGCGAGGATGATCTCGGCGGCCTTCTTGACTGCGTCTAGGTTGATGCCTGTCATGGTGGAGGCCGTGTTTAGGAAACCTGCCACCCTGGCGGTGGTGTTCAACGCCTCCGGCAGCGCCTCCATGAGGGCCTTGTCGCCTCTGGAGGCGCCCATGTGTACAAACGCGGAGAAGCCGCCCACCATGTCGACGCCGTATTTCTCGGCGAGTTTGTCGAGGTGCCGCGCCACCTCAACCGCGGCGGCCCCGTCGCCTATGGGCTCGAGCAAGATGGATACGGGAGACACGGCCAGCCTCACGGTCACGATCCTCACCCCCAGCCGCGACGCCACCCGCTCCACCGCCGGCCTAAGCCGCTTTAGATACGGCTCAAGCACCTCCTCAAGCGCTGGCAGAAGATCCCCCGGCCTCGGCCTGGCGGCGGGGAGGGTGTTTACGCTCAGAGTGACGGCTCTGATGTCTAGCTCCCTAAAAAGAAGCATCTCCAGGACTTCGCCGATCTCCCCGGGCTCAAACCTCATATCCTCTGCATGTACCGAAATACGTCTATGTGGTAGACGCCTACCATAACTCCCAGCCTCCGGCCCTCCTCCTCCAGCTCCTTCCTGAGCTGGGAGATGTCCACGTCGGCTTTTGAGATGTCTACGACCATGATCATGGAGAAGATATCCCGCACCACGGTCTGCGAGATGTCTACGATGTTGACGTTGTGGCGGGCTAAAACGTTCGATATGCCAGCCACGATGCCCACCCTGTCGGCCCCCAGCACAGCTACTACGGCCATCTCCATAGGCGGAGGTCCAGACTGGCTTATAAAACATGACCTAGACGGAGTACAGGTGGAGGAGCCGGCCTGGGCGCTGGAAATGGGCCCATCGTCGAGGGGCCCGGCCGTTTGGCCGTCGGAGGCGCCGCGGCACAATAATTATAATTATCGACAGCTTCATTGCTTTGATGGATGTTGTGCCGATGTAATATATATATGGGGCGTTTAACGCCTCCGCAATGTATTTCCCCGGTCTTGAGGGCGTTGTGGTGAAAGAAACCAAGATTTGTCACATAGATCTTGAAAATTCCAAGATCTACTACCGGGGGTACGACCTGGAGGAGCTCGCCGAGAGGTCCACGTTTGAGGAGACGGCGTATCTCCTCTGGCACGGCAGCCTGCCTCGGAGGTCGGAGCTTGAGGAGTTCAGGAGGAGCCTCGCCCAGCACCGCATCCCGCCGAGCCACGTCAAGGACCTCCTGCTGAGGGCGCCCCGCGCCGCGGAGCCCATAGACGTGTTGAGGACGGCGGTTTCGGCGATGGCGTTTGGGGAGGATCTGAGGGATAAGTCGCCGCAGGTGGAGCTGGCGAGGGGGCTGAAGATCACGGGGGTCATGCCCTACATAGTCGCCGCGTTTGACAGGTCTAGGAGGGGGCTGGGGCCGGCGGAGCCCGCGGAGGCCGGAAGCCACGCCGAGTTCTTCCTATGGGCGTTGAGGGGCGAGAGGCCCACCCCGCGGGAGGCGAGGGCTCTCGACGTCATGTTGATAATATACGCGGAGCACTCCATGAACAACAGCGCCTTCACGGCCGTCACCGTGGCCTCCACCCTGGCCGACATGTACGCCGCCGTCACGGCGGCGATAGCCAGCCTCAAGGGGCCGCTGCACGGCGGTGCCAACGTAGACGCCTCGCTGATGCTGGAGGAGGTGGGAGAGGCGAAAAACGTGGAGAGGTGGGTGGAGGAGCAGCTGGCTAAGGGGCGCCGGATACCGGGCTTCGGCCACCGGCTGTATAAGAGGGGGCCGGATCCCCGTCTTAGGGTGTTGCGCCGCCTCGCCAGGGACCTCGCGGCGGAGCGCGGCGACTACAGGTGGGTGGAGTTGGCGGAGAGGCTGGAGGAGTACGTCACAGCTAAGTTGTCCCAGAAGGGCATCTACCCAAACACTGATCTCTACGCGGCCGTTATCTTCCGCTACCTAGGCCTGCCTGTGGATGTGAACCTGCCGGTTTTTGCCATGTCTAGGGTGGCTGGCTGGGTGGCGCATGTGGTGGAGTATAGACAGGCGAACCGGCTGATAAGGCCTACCGAGAGGTATACGGGGCCGGTGGGGCTGAGGTACGTCCCT
>JAVVGH010000074.1:0-5262 GCA_032249215.1 Pyrobaculum sp. | reverse complement strand
GTCGGCGGCTTCAGCAACTCGGAGGCCAATATGCCGAGGGCGGCGGCGGGCAACACCACCCCCGCCAAGCCGCCCACCGCCGCAACCCTTGTCTCTCCTCTACGCCAGAATACGTAAGCCCACACAACGGCGAAGCTGGCCACGGCCAGCAACGTCATCTCAACGGCGACGGGCAAGCCCCAGACCTCGTTGCGGACTATCATAGCCCCACGTAGTACACTCTTCCTCCGGTCTTGAGGTCCGGCTTCGCCAGCTTGGCGACGCCCCTCCGCACAAGCTCGGCCACCGGGTCGTTGGGATCGTCAAGGTCGCCGAAGAGCCTAGAGCCCGTGGGACACACCTCGACGCACGCCGGCGTCCACAGCTTGCCGTCTCCCTTGTATCTGTGGTAGCAGAAGGTGCATTTATCCACGGCGTCCATCCTAAACGCCCATTTGTTAGGCACAGGCGGCTTAAAGAGGACGCCGCCGTAGGCCGCGCCGGCCTCCGCCTCCTTGACAAGCGGCTTCTCCTCCGCCTCTCTCCACTCATGAGGCTCCGGCCTGTACCTAGAGCCGTAAGGACACGCGATGATGCAGTAGCCGCAACCAATGCAGAGGTCCTTGTCCACCAGCACGACCCCCTCTTGCGTCTTGTAGGTGGCGCCGGTGGGGCACACCCTCTGACATGGCGTATCTTCGCAGTGGTAACACAGCGAAGATACGAACCTCCTCGCCGGCGGGTCCTCATACTCGCGCCACTCCACCCAAGTCCTAAGCTTCACGGTCTGCGGCTTGCCCCTATTAGCGGGCTTGGCCGCGGTGAACACTTGGCCGTGCTCCACTACACAAGCCGCCACGCAGGCGCGGCAACCGACGCACTTATTTACGTCGATTACAAACACCGGCTTCATAGCCCACCCACCCGGGACACTTCTACCACTGTGTTGCCCATGACCCCCGCTGTGCCCAATCTGCTCGCCATAAGCGGGCCGAAGTAGTTGTCGTCGCTGAAGCCAGAGCGCACGGCGGCCAGCTTCTCCGCCTTAACCCTAAGCCTCCCCCTGGGCACGAGCCAGTAGTGGTAAATCGCAATGATATCCGGCCTCACCATCTTGGTAACCCTCACCCTGAACCTCGCCGACGGCGCCTCCTTAACTCCCACGGCCTCCAGCTGCTTCAGCACCTTAGGCGCCGCCGGCTTCACCTCGATAACATCTCCGTCTTTCACGCCTAGCTTGGCGGCTGTGTCTGGGTGGATCCAAGCCGTTAGGAGTTCGTCGGGCGTCAACGTGTTGAGGAGCAAGTTGTTCTGGGTAGCGCTGTGAGTGTGGGTGTAGGGGCCGTGGCGGTACACGAGCAGAAGCCTCCTCGGCGGGTCAGGCGGCACAAGTCCGTTGATCTCGACATCGTCGGTGGCGGGGCCGGTTGCCCACATGTAGTCCGGCCGCGCCATCCCGGCGTAGAGCGGCACTGGCGAATACAACGGATCCACGGCGCTTTTCGTCCCCTCTAGGTCTGACGGATCTATGGAGGTGACGGGCTTGCCGAACCCCCTCCTCACGTCGTAGGCCAGGTTTATGCTGTAGATCTCCACACGGCCGCTGGGGGTGGGGAACGGGACCTGGCCCCTGGCCAAAGGCGAGTTGTAATGCACATCAAACCACAGCCGCCTCTCCAGATCTACGCTGTATTTAACCGGCCTATAGACGTGCACCCTGACCCTCACCTCTCTGCCGAGGGCTTGGCTCCACCTATCGTCCACCACCACCTCCATGCGTCCGGTGGGCACCAGCACCATGTAGCCGCCCATCTTGTAGAGGTCGTCCACCGTAGGCGCCCTAACCTGGCCGTTTTCGTCTATGATCCTTATGCGCCGGAAGGTGGCGTTGATAAAGGCTTTTAAGTTTGTAATGGGGAATATGCCGTCTTCCGTGATCATACCCACCGGCATGTTCTGCGGCCAGTCTGTGCCGTCTCTCGCCTTGACGCCCAGTTGCTGAAGCCTCCTGGCGGTCATCAGCAACACCTCGAAGATGGTCCTGCCGTCTCTCGACCGGTAATTCTTGTCCAGCTCCCCCGGCTTCTCCCCCTGCTGAATCCTCTGCATGTACTCCTCGTAGTACCACGGGAACCTCACCGAGATGGCTGGAAACGGCGTGAAGGGGCCGGGGACTGAGAGATCCATACGCTCTAGATACGGCAGATCCGGCAGTATCAAGTCGGCGAAGGCGATTGAGTCGTTGAACTGGATGTCGTGGACAACCACAAGGTCGAGGTTTCTGAAAATCTCCTCCACCATTTTGCTGTTGCCAATCTGCGGCACCGGGTTGGAGCCTGTGATAAACACCACCTTTACCTTAAACGGCTTTCCGTGTATAACGCTTTCGTACAATGCCTGGACGGTGTCGTATGGGTATAGGTAACCCTTCTTCTCAGCCTCCTCTGCCCACTTCTCCGTCAAGGCGGGCACAGCAGGCGCCCCGCGGTCGCTGGGGCCGGGGAGCGGCGGCGCTATGGGTATTGTGTAAATGCCGATGCCGTACGTCGCCACGTACTCGGAGAAGGTGAGACCACGTATCGTCTTATACGGCACGTCTTTCCTCGTATACTTCATGGCCTTGGTGTAAACATCTGCGTAGGGCATGATGAGGTGGGTCAAGAGGAAGAGGCCGCCCGGCTGTTCTATCCTGCCTAGCAGAGCCATGATTATGCCAACGGCCCTCCAAACCTGCGGGGAGTTGCTATATCTGGGGTCGTGCCACCCGAGGGGCGACGTAGCCCTGTATTTAGCCACTATCTCAGCCGCCTCCCTCAGCTTGTTGACGTCTACGTCGGCCTCCCTGGCAACGGCCTCCATGTAGTCGGCGACGCCGTGTTTCCTCGCCAGCGCCGCCAAGTTGGCGTCCACCCACTCCTTCAGGATCTGAAGCGCGGTCTTAACCTTCACGGTGGTTCCGTCTTTCAGCTGGACTTCGTACTCGCCGAAGAGCGCCGGAGCCCTCGCCGCTGTG
Source organism: Pyrobaculum sp. (assembly GCA_032249215.1). Lineage (GTDB taxonomy): Archaea > Thermoproteota > Thermoprotei > Thermoproteales > Thermoproteaceae > Pyrobaculum. The sequence goes on along the minus strand of JAVVGH010000074.1, from coordinate 2,270 downwards.
TCGGGAACAGGTGCGTTGCCCTCCCACACCACGTAGGCGAAGTCCTTGGGCTCCGCGGCGCCGTATTTATCCCACGCCACCTCCGAGGCGAGTAGCGGGAGGCCGTCGTTGGTTTTTATCAGAAATGGCGCGTTGGTGTACCTGAAGAGGTAGGGCTCTACGTAGTACTTGTTGTCGATTATGTATTTAATGAAGGCGTTTAACACGGCAAGGTCCGTGCCTGGCTTGACCGGTAGCCACACCGTGGCGTAGGACGCGGTTTCGTCAAACACGGGGCTGAGAACCACTATCTTGGCGCCTCGTTTAACCGCCTCCATGAAGCGCCAGGTCTCCGTCACGACGCCTGCGCCTATTACGTTCCTCCTCACCACGAGGACGGCGTCGGCCTCGCCGAAGTCTACACATGCGGTGTGGGCCTGGTGTCCGTGGCCCCACGTCAGCCAGTGGCCAAGGTAGCGGGGGTAGGTGCAGTACGGGTTATCGAAGGTGATCATGCCGCCGCCGAAGGCGTCTGCAAACCTAGAAATGGGGACGCCCGCCCTCATCGATGCCGTTGGGCCCCAGGCGCCGAAGAGGAATGTGAAGGCGTGGCGCTCGTTGCTGTCGGCGAGCTCCTTCAGCTTCTTGGCAATTATCTCTATGGCAGTGTTCCAGTCGATTTCCACCATGTCGTCGTATCTGCCGCGGCTCTGGGCCAGCTGACGCTTAGCCTCCTCCCAGCTGATCTTGCCCTGAGCCCAGTCCACCAGTGCCTTTCTGGCCATGGGCTTCTTGATGGCGTCTGGGTTGAGCCAGGTGTTGAAGGTGCCGGAGACGCCTCTTGCGCATATCCCTATGGCGCTGGTGGGGGCGTTGGTGTTGGGCCTAATGCGAACCGGCTTGCCGTTGACCACGTCGACCCATATGGCGCACTGGGCCATGCACATGCCGCATATAGACGGCACGGAAACAACAGAAAGGGCGCCTTCACTTTTCGTCTCAGGGCTTTCAGCCGCCGCCTTCAGCAAAACTCCAGAGACTCCGCCTAAAACGCCGGCGGCGACGCCCAGCTTTATAGCTTCTCTCCGGGTAATTTCCATAGGTGTAGAATACAGATACTTTTATAAAGCTGATTATAAATCTTGTTCAAGTGCGTGCAAGGTTTATATCAAGCGTACAGATGTGTACACCGAATATAACTACCCGCAGTGAATTTTCAGAAGTTCCTGTTGCTCTTCACATCTGCACCCCATTCCTGTGAATAGGCCCTTCACGGTTTCCCGGATCTGGCGGTCTGTCACCCGGAAGGTGTTCGGCGCCACCCGGTAGACGCCCATTATCTGAGGGCCTATCCTGGCCATGACTTCCAGAAACTCGTTCGGCTTGTAATATGCCCGGAGGAGGACGCCGGCGTTTACGCCTGCCTCGTAGCCGGATCTGCCGGGGCCTATGCTCCGGGCAACTCTGCATATGTGGATCATGTCTATTGGGTCGATGCCGTGGTCCACGGCGTCGATAACAGCGGCCAGAACTGCGGTGACGACCTCTGAGGGTTTTCTGCCTATTCGCCTTACTTTTAGGGAAAACTCGTCGGCGAGGGGTCTCTCAACGGCAAGCCGTGAATATTTCGAGGGCATGTACTAAAATGTACACAGAATATAAATCTTAGCACGTCACTTCTGCGATTATTATGTTCCCCTCGTAGCTCGTCTTCACGGAGCACCCGAACTGCTTTATCGCCTCCTCTGCGAAGTACCCAAGGCACTTCACCGAGAGCTCCCCGGTGGCTGTGAAGACTATCCGCCAAGTGTTTCCGCTCCTGCTGAAGGACAGCCTGGCCACTGGGAACATGGAGAAGAACTGCGATGCGGTGGCCATGAACTCCCCGAAGGTTCTGTACTCAGCTGCGACGACCTTGCCGAACTTCTCGCCGGTTTCCCGCAGGAACTGCTCCACCTCTTGGTCTTCGCACATCTTCCACTTCCTCGCCATGAGCTCGAGGTATGAGAGAGGCACGGGCACCACGTCGAAGGCTAGGATCTTCTCGGTGAGTTTAAACATCTCAAGGGCCTTCGTCGGCGTGATGCCCCTCCGGAGGAGCTCCACGGCGAGTTTAAGCGAGTCAGACGCCAGCTTTACCACAGAAAAACCTTGAGTCTTCGCCACCGACGACACCTCCTTAGCCACCTCGCTGTCTACAGGAACGGTAGTTTTAGACACGTTCCTCTTCATGGACTCCCATTTAAATAATTCCCCCTGTACACGCCGTCTAGAAGAGCCACTAGTCTGTA
>JAVVGH010000073.1:0-5280 GCA_032249215.1 Pyrobaculum sp. | reverse complement strand
GAATACGTGAGGATACTCTAGCCGCTTTTTCCTTCCCCTCTATTTGTATTGAGAGACAGCCGCTTTGTAGCTAGCATCGTTTAAGAAGCTGGGGCTTCTGAAGAGGCTGGCCGAGGCGGCGGGGGCGACTCCGGCGAGCGCGAAAAACACCGCCAACAGGCTGAGGATATGAGGGGGGTTAGGAAGAACCTGTCAGCTGGCTTTAAACCGGCCAATATATCGTGAAAGTAGTTGAAGATTCCCTCTACTCAGTCGTCGTGGCTGTTGTGGTGTCCGTCTTGTTGCTGTTTATAGCGGCGGAGTTTCCCGCCGATAAGTTCCATGCCGTTTTAGACGCGGTTTTGAAAGACCTTGAATACATGACAGCGTTTATCCGGGAGCTATGAGGTTTCTGTATCACCTGTTTATGGCGGTTTTAGCCACGGCGTTGCTTTACGTGGCCTCCACGGCGTTTCACTACATAGATGTGTTGTATAGAGCGTTCCTGCCGTGAATTTCCTCGAGGTTCTTCTAGCGGCGGCGCTTTTCGCCTTGGCCGTGGTTTTGTCTTTATACGTGGGTTACTTGACCGTCGAGCTGACGAAGCTGAAGTACGTATTCGAAGCTACGCGTCACAGCAACTGCAATTCCTCAAATTCCCCCGGGTCTCTTGTGCTTTCCACCTGCATACGCCTTTATTTTAACGGGGCTATCGTCGTTGAGGTCTATAACATAACAGGGGATTATCCATATACCTCATAGACCAGGTTCCCCTCGTCGTCTAGCCTTTTGCGGATCTTCTTCTCGGCGACTAGCCTCCCCACAGCCCTGATGAGGTCGGCAGTGGAGACGCCTCTTTCCCTCGCCCAGCGGGTTGCCTCCTCTTTGGTGATTCTTCCCCTGCTCTTTATCAGGTCCAACAGCTCGTCTGACACGTCTTTTCCGCCCTCCGTCATCGTCGGCCTCTCCTCCTCCTGTTTCCTGTCTTGTTGTATGAAGTCAAACAGCGTGGGGCCCCGCCTTTCCTCCTTCTTCCTCATCACTCATCGCTAGTTAGCATGTTATATATCTTTGAAACTACGCAGTCTACGTCCACCTTATAGAGATTATGCGGGGGCTCCTCCCTTCCGCATTCCCTAACCACCACCCTATCTCGCTGTATGTAAAAGCTTTGGCCTATCCTCACGCCATGTTTAGCGTAGTGCTCCAAAACCGCCTTGGCGACGGGGTCGCCTGAGAAGCTGTACAGCCCGTTTAGCCTCTTCACGGCGCCTAGGTCCTCGGCTATTTGAAGAAGAGTCTTAAACGCCACTCTGTTGAGCCACGCGGTCGGAGAAATCTTCGAGAGGCGGTCGTTAACCGCAACGTGTAGCTCCTCAACGCCGATATTCCCTGCGTCCCTCACCGCGTCTATTAACAGCCGGTACTGCGGCACCCCCTGGTAAAACAACGCGTGGTACACGGCCGGCCCTAATAGCTCTCTAAGAGAGACCAGAGCCCTCCCTAGGGGGGTTAACGCCACAACGCCGTTGACCACCTCCACCATCTTCAGCCGCTCTAGAAACCTGGTGATATCGCCCTTCCCGCGCCCGATCTCAAGCCCCCTCTCCCTTAACTCCTCTAAAGAGGCGTTGTTCCTAGCTACGTACAATACGTACTCATCTATTCTCTTCAACTTGATCGGCGGAAACGTAATCGAGCGCTGGACTGTAACCACCACGATAGGAGAAAACTCACAGCTTATATGGTGGCGAATCCGCGCTCATAGGACTGGTGTATTATTTCACCACTAAAAATTTATATATAGATATTCAGAAATACGTATGGAGCTTCGAGACGAGATACTGCGCCTACTGCGCGAAAGAGGCGAGCTGACGACCTCCGAGTTGGTTTCGCTCCTTAAACAGCCGCGGCACAGAGTGCTGAAGACCCTAAACAAGCTGTATTTCGAAGGCGTTGTGGAGCCGTTCAAGAAGAACCGGAAGTACTACTGGCGCCTCGCGTCTGGCTATGTGGCAGTTGCGCCGTTGCACCTAACTATAGAGCCTGTGCTCTATATCGAAGGTATGATAGAGCCGATCTACAGGAAGGTGGAGGATAGAGTAGACACCTTCATATTCACCCACGTAAAAAACAAGGAGTATTGGCTCTGCGACTGCGACGTGGGGTACTACATCATCACAGACCAGCCGATAGAGGGATGCAACTGCCGGATGAGACACGCGTTCGGCGACAGGAAACTCGCAATGCTCTACCTGCCGAAAGAACTGAAATTCAGATACTGGAAGAGCTACAGATACGGCGAAGGAGACGCCGAGTTTATCCTGCTCGCGCCAGAGGAGCAAGACGCGCCCGAGCTCGTAAAGAAGTACGAGACCTACTTGTCACATTAATCTCTTTTTAACCAAGCCGTCAGCGGCGCCGCTTTCCCCAGAAGAGATTCTAGATCCGACTCGGTAACTCTTCTACACACCGTCTCCTCCACTACCTCGTCGAAGTGCCTAGCCTCAGAAAGCGCCTCCTCAATGGTGCCGCGCGTCACGATTTCGTACACCCGCGCAGCCCTCTTGCCTGGGGTCGCCCTCACCACGCGGCCCACCCTCTGTATCATCTGCCTCTTGGAGCCGGTTCCGCTCACAATCACGGCAACCTCAGCGTCGGGCACGTCGACGCCTTCGTCTAGAACTGTGGTCGTTACAACCGCCCTGCTGGCCCCGACGCCGAACCTCCTCAACGCAACCTCCCTATTCCCCTCCTCGGAGGTTATGAGCTCCGCCGCCACGCCCGCCTCCCGTAGCCTCTTGTAAAGCTCCTCTGCCTGGTCTATAAACTGCGTAAAGACCAAGACCTTAGACCCCAGTGCCACTTCCCTCGTCACTATGCGCACGGCCACGGGTATCTTCCGCGTGCTCTTGGCGGCTACGTTTCTCAAAACAATGGCGTTGTCGCTAGGCAGAGATCCATATGTAGCGGCTTCCTCGTTGCTCATCCTCACGTAGATCCTGTAGTGCTCCACCGGCACCACCAAGCCCGCCTCCACCATCGATCGGTATGAGGCTCTGTACACAGGCGGCCCCACCGCTTCGTAGATCAAGTGCTCGTTCCGGTCCTCCCTCTCGGGGGTGGCGGAGAGGGCCAGCCTATAAGGCGAGTCGAGGCCCAGCGCCACCTCCTTAAAGGTCTCAGCAGGTACGTGATGCGCCTCGTCAAACACCACTAGTCCAAACCTGCCGACCAACTCGTCTAGGTACTTCACAGCGGAGTTGTAAATAGCCACTGTGACGTCTCTCACGTCTCTCTCCCCGCCGCCCAACATGCCGGGCGACACGCCGAGGAACTTCCTTATGCGCTCCACCCACTGAAGAGCCAGCTCGCGCGTCACCACCAAAACAAGCGCAGAGACGCCCGCCCTGTACATCGCCTCAAGGCCTATAAACGTCTTCCCCCCGCCTGTCGGGATTACGACGGACCCCCTCATCCCATGCGCGACCCAGTTCTCCACAGCCTCTGCTTGAAACGGAAAGAGGGTAAACTGCCTCTTGTAAGCTACCCGTGGGTACTCCCTACCCTCCTCCGCAACCACATACCCCAACCCTCTCAGCAACTCAACCACGCGGCTCCTCACAAACACAGGAAACCTCACCACGTATGTGCCCCCCTCCTGGGCCACGGCCACCAGCTTTAGATCACGTTGCTCCAGCTCCCCCTCCCTAGTTACGACGTTGTACTTCAGCTTAAATTCGGCCAGCCGCCTCAGAAGGCCTGACGCCAAGAAGTTGAGCCTGGCGTAGTTGGGGCCCACCACAGCCGCCCTCCAGCTCCTCCTCCTCTCAAAAAGCTCCCGTAGCCTATCCGACGCCAAGACGAACTCCCGGGCGCTCCTCAGCGCTGTGTCTAGATCGCCCAGGACCTGAACCCCCCTCAACAGCCCTCGCAACCTCTCCACGCCCATTTCTACAAACTCCTCGAAAGAGGCGGCTCTGGCAACCCCGGCATCCTTCGCAACAAACCTCCGCAGGAAGCCCGAAAGAGAGACCAGATGGATGTTTCCATCGCTAGAGAGGACATGTTCTTTCAGCTCCTCCGGTAGCTGGCCCATGACCGCTACAACGCCGCCTGAGGAGTCGTGGACAAGAGTCGAGAATATCCTCATGTACTCCTCGTCGGTCAGCCCCAGCAATTCCCTAAGCCTAGCCAAGACGCCGACGTCACGCGTCTTGCCGCGCCAAGAGGCCCCATCCCAACGAAACCCCAGACGCTTCAGCTCCTCCTTAACTTCAAAGACCCTGTCCCATCCCCACTCTCTGACGACCTCAACGCCGTTTATCACCACGCTGAAACGAGGCACGTTACTCATCACTGCATAATTTAAAAGCAGTATGGCACATCATACCATGAGCGCCATGTTGAACGATTACCTAAACTGGGAGAGGCACCTCCTCAGACACGTGGAGGTGCCGACCACCTACACCATAGACGGCGAAGTTGTGGAGTTAACCCCGAGGCCTAGGCTTTACGTCAGCGGTATGGGCGGCTCCGGCGTCGTGGGGGATCTGCTGAGGGACCTCTCCCTTGTGTGGGGCTGGGACGTGGAGGTGATACCAGTCAAGGACTACTTCCTAAGGTCCAGTGACGGGCTGTTGATAGCGGTGTCTTACTCCGGCAACACGGCGGAGACGTTGCACACTGTGGAGTACGCCAAGAGGAGGAGGATGCCCGCAGTTGCGATAACGACGGGTGGCAAGCTGGCGCAGATGGGGGTCCCCGCCGTAATTGTGCCGAAGTCCAGCGCCCCGCGGGCCGCGTTGCCGCAACTCTTCACAGCCGCTCTTCACGTGGTCAAGAAGATCTACGGCATCGACGTGGAGGTACCAACCGCGCTGGAGCCTGTAAACGAAGGCATCGTCCAGAGGCTGGTGGAGGACTTCCAGAGGAGGCCCACGGTTGTTGCGCCGGAGAGCATGAGAGGCGTGGCGTTCCGCGTCAAGAACGAGTTTAACGAAAACAGCAAGATAGAACCCTCCGTGGAGATACTGCCCGAGGCTCACCACAACTGGATAGAGGGGGCCGAGAGACCCGTGGTGGCCCTCGCGAGCCCCCACATACCGCCTGAACACCAAGATAGAGTAAAGGCAACGCTGGAGATTCTGGGCGGCTCCCAATACACAGTGGAGATGCATCCCCGCGGAATACTCACCTTCCTGAGGGAGGTAGGCATTGCCTCTATTAAACTAGCAGAAGCGAGGGGGGTAAACCCGCTGGCGACGCCGCGTATAGACGCCTTGAAGCGCCGCCTCCAGC
>JAVVGH010000072.1:0-5376 GCA_032249215.1 Pyrobaculum sp. | reverse complement strand
GGCCAGCTCCGGGTAAGAGATACGGTGGTTGTGGAGGAGACCCCCCTCAAGATCAGCGACATAGATAGAAACGCCGTGGAGGAGGCGGTGAAGCTCAAGGGCCAGGACAAGGCGTACGGAGTGACAGTGCTGAAATGGGGGCCTCTTCAGAAAAAAGTACAGGAGGCTGAGAACGTCCTTAGGGAGGCCTTGGCCATGGGCCTCGACGAGGCGTACCTCGTGGCGGACGAGAAGCTGTTAAACGCGAGCCACCTCGCCACGGCCAAGGCGATTGCGGCGGTGGTTAAGAAGGTGGGGGCGGACCTCGTGTTGGCTGGCGAGGCCACTGTGGACAACTACACCGGCCAAATCCCGGCGCGGGTCGCCGCCGAGCTGGGCTGGCCCGTCATAACTTACGCAAGGGAGCTGAAGGTGGAGGGCGGGAGGGTCGTGGCGCGTAGGGATCTGGAGGACCACGTGGAGGTGGTGGAGGCCCCCCTCCCGGCGGTGGTGTCGGTGACTAGGGAGATCAACCAGCCAAGGATACCGACTCTTCTCGCCATCAGGGCGGCCATGAAGAAGCCCATAAACAGGCTCACGCTGGCGGACCTAGGCATAGGCGTTGAGCCTAAGATCTCCGCGGCCTACAAGCCGTTGGTGATCCAGCGCAAGAAGGTGGTGATTAAAGACGGGACGCCGGAGGAGAAGGCGGAGAAGCTTATACAGCACCTACGCCAGGAGGGGGTCATATGAAGACGCTGGTGGTCTTCCCCAACAAGGAGCTCCTATACGCCGCGTCTACGCTCGGCGGCGAGGTTGCCGCGCTGGTGTTCAGCCAGAAAGAGGCCGAGGCTGTGTCTGGGAGAGCCCACAAGATCCTCGTCGCGGAGGTGGACCCCAGGCTCCCAGACGCCGCGGCTGAGGCCGTGGCGAAGGCGGCGGCCGGCTACGACCTCGTGTTGATGCCGTCTACCAAAAACGCCAAGACGGTGGGCGGCATGGCGGCGCAGAAGCTCGGCGTGGAGCTCCTGGTGGATGTGCTGTCGATGAGGGCTGAAGGCGGCGTCCTCACCGCCGAGAGGTACGTGTTTGGCAACAAGGCAGTGGCCGCAGTGCAGGTTCCTCTGCCCGCCGTCGCCACGGTGGCGCCTGGGCGGTTCCAGGGGGAGCCCCCGTCCGTGCAGAGCGCCGTGGAGAAGCTGGCGTTGGCCCCAACGTCTAGGCTGAAGATAGCGGCTGTGGAGGAGAAGTCGAGAGGCGCTGTGAGGCTGGAGGAGGCCGAGATAATCGTGTCGGTGGGCAGAGGCTTCAAGAAGAAGGAGGATATACAGATGGCCTTCGAGCTGGCTAAGGTGCTGGGGGGTCAGGTGGGCTGTTCCCGCCCGATCGCGGCCGACTTGAAGTGGCTCCCGGAGGAGCACTGGGTGGGGCTGTCTGGGAAGAAGGTGAAGCCCAAGCTCTACCTGGCGGTAGGCATATCGGGCCAGCCGCAGCACATAGCCGGCATCCTCGACAGCAGGATAATCGCGGCTATAAACAACGACCCCTCGGCCCCCATATTCCAAAACGCGGACTACGGCGTGGTGGAGGACCTCTACAAGATTGTGCCCATATTGATAAACAAGATATCGAAAATAAAAGGAGGCTAAGTCTCTTCTGGCCTCAAGTCGTCGCATTTTTTAATTTTTACCTCGTCGCCTGGCCTTAAGCCGTACGTCGCGGCGGCGCTTCCCATGACCACCGCCAGCTCTAGATACCCCTCGCTGTTTATCAACGCCACGGTGTCTCCGGGCGACGCCCTGCCGTAGGTCTCCACGTATTTGGCCTTGATCGCCCCGCGCGGGGTCTCTACGCACAGCACGTCGCCGAGGGAGGCCGCGTCCCTCACCTCGTCTCTGGCGGAGGTGTAGACGTTGCCGAAGCGGTCCACGTAGACGACCCGGGCGTGGATGACGCCGCCCTCCAGCCGCGCCTTGGGGAGCTCCAGCCGCCTCCAGCCCGCCGCAGGGACGCCGAGCATCCGCGGCTCTACGCCCAGGGAGAGGTAGGCGGCGGCTGGGGCGAAGACGTCGCGGCCGTGGAAGGTGCGCGACGTCTCTGGTAGCCGGATAGTTATGTGGTAGACCTCCTCGACGCCGTCTTCCTCAGCCGCCGGCGACAGAAGGCCGTTGTCGGGGCCTACGAAGTAGAAGCGGCGTGTCTTCACGATCAGCGGCGCCCTCTCCGTCCCCACGCCGGGGTCCACCACGGCGACGAAGACGGTGCGTGGGGGGAACCACCTATACGCCGCCTTCAGCACGAAGGCGCCTGTCAAGACGTCTTGCGGCGGTATGTCGTGGGTTATGTCGACGATCTGCGCCCGGGGGTTTATGCTCAGGATTACGCCCTTCATGACGCCGACGAAGTAGTCCCTGGTGCCGAAGTCGGTTAGGAGCGCGACCGCCACGTTTTTTACAAGACTTTTATATATGTACGCAGCGGCCGACGTGGAGACCGTGGAGAAGGCCAAGCTCCCCTACGTATACTCGGCAGATGAGCTGATCTCTATGTTCCTCGCCGTCTACGAGAGAGAAGAGGCGAGGGGCTCCTCCGCCGAGCCCGCCTTCGTGAAGCAGAAGAGGCTTGAAATAAAGCGCATAGTGGCGTCGGGCAAGGCCCTGGCCTCCACCCTGAGGGAGACCGCCTTAAAGATGCCGTTTCTCGACAAGCTCCACCCCTTCTACCGCGACTTAATCGACGTCTCCTTCGGCGCCCAGACGTATAAACACGCCGTGGCTAAGGTGGGCAGAGCCCACCTGGCCGTCAAGGCCATCGCCAAGGAGGCCATCACCGCCGTCAAGTCGGCGCCTGACAAGGCGGCGTTGCTCAAGGCGAGGAAGATGTACAAAGCCAGGGTGGTGGACCTCCTAAACGACCTGGCGCCGGAGCTGGAGAGGCTGAGAGAGGTGGTTCTGTTCCTCAGGAGGCTCCCCTCCATAGACCCCTCCCTATTCACGGTGGTGGTGGCGGGGGCGCCCAACGTGGGGAAGAGTAGCTTCGTCAGGTGCGTATCCACGGCGAAGCCCGAGGTGGCGGAGTACCCCTTCACCACGAAGCAGATCCACCTGGGCCACATAATCCTCAGGGGGGACAAGATACAGGTGGTGGACACGCCGGGGCTCTTAGACCGGCCGCTGAGCGAGCGCAACGCCATAGAGCGGCAGGCCGTGCTCGCCCTCCGCCACCTGGCAGGCGTCATCCTCTTCCTAGTGGACCCCACCCCCCACGGCGGCTTTGGGCTGGAGATGCAGCACAACCTCTACAGGGAGATCACGACGAGCTTCCAGACGCCCGTCGTCGCCGCGGTGAACAAGATAGACATAGCGTCGCGGGAGGAGGTGGAGCGCGCCCGCCTCCTCTTCTCCCCGGCGGCTGAAATCTCGACGCTGAACTGCCAAGGCACAAAGGAGCTGATGGACTACGTGTTGAACAAATACTACGTCCCGGCCGCCCTCGAGAGGCTCCGCGCCGCCCGGCTCCGCTAGCGGCTGAAGCCGACCCCCTCCACCTCTATGACGTGTCTCGCCCCGGCCCTCTCCAGTCTGAACTTGACGGGGAGGAACTGCTCCACGATGTATATGTTGGTCTGGAGGTGGGTGGTGACCTCCGACGTCGAGAGCCTGCTTCTGCCCTCCGCCAGCGCCATGTACACCACCGCCATGTCGGCCATGTGGGGGTCGAGGGAGGCGCCTGTCTTCAACACGGCGGCCAGCTTCTCGGCGGCCTCGCGGCCCACCGCCTCCGCCGGCTTCCCCCGCTCCCCCAGCGCGTCTCCCCCCACCACGTTGCCCAGGTCTGAGACGGCCCACAGCACCACGCCGCTCCCCGGCCCCAGCCCGTCGCTCCGCGTCTCCACGGCCACGTCGGCGGAGTAGCCCAAGGCCGCCAAGACCTCCCGCGCCGCCTTAGCCTGCCTCTCCGCCACGTGGCTCGGGAGGTTCACAGCGTGGGATATGCCGGCTATCTTCACCACGCGGCCGAACTCCGGCGAGTCCACCGCAACCAGCCTCTTCACGGGCTCCACCCTCACCACGGCCCTCCCCCCGCCCTTGGGGTAGTGGCCGCGCCTAATGAGCTCTATCTCGACCCGGCCCCCGAAGCGGGCGATGACAGGGGCGAAGACGTGCCGCATGTAGTCCACGGGAGGCGCCCACGCCACGTCGGTCCCGCCCGTGATGACGAGTTGTGTGGGGCAAGGGGCGAAGAGGAGCATGGGGGCCAGGGTCTGGATGACAAGCGACACGCTGCCGGCGGTCCCGATGTCGATGTTAAACGTGCCGCACCTCGGCGACTTCGGCTTGAAGAAAAGCCTGGTGGAGCCCTTCGCCGCCCCCTCCACCTCTGCATCTGTCAACTGCGCCGCCGCCAAGACGCCGGTGAGGTGCTGAGGCTGGAGGCCTGGGTTGACCCTCTTCGCCCTGATGTTGACGATCTCCACAGGCCTCCCCAGGAGGGCCGACAGAGCGATAGAAGTGCGGAGGATCTGCCCGCCCCCTTCGCCGTAGGACCCGTCGATGCGCACAGCCATAGGAGGAGGTATCCACATGTTTAAAAACAGCCCCGTAGCCGGGCGACGCGAGGGACTAGGAGGAGAGGCGCCCCCGTGCGCCGTTGCTTTATACGCGGCCTCGGGGACATCGGCAACGTTGATCGGCGCGTCGGCAACTACGAGAGGCGTTTCGGCGTCTCGTTTTTTGCTGATCGGTATTAAAGCTAGCCGAATGTGCAAGGTCGCCCGTGCGGCTGTAGGACATTTATAAACCCGAGTTATGTCTGGGCCATGGGTGAGGAGGTTCAGATAGGCGCAACTGCCGTGGGGGTAAAAGTGAACGAGGGCGTGGTGCTGGCGGCTGAGAAGAGGGTTTCCTACGGCTTCTACACGTTGAGCAAAACCGGCAAGAAGGTGTTTATCATAGACGACCGGCTGGCCATAGCCTCCGCCGGCATAATAGCCGACATGCAGACCCTCGCCAAGATTCTCAAGCTCAACGCCCGCGCCTACGAGCTAGACATGAAGAAGAAGCCGACTGTAAAAGCCATGGCTAAGCTTCTCTCCGTAGTTATGTTCAGCAGGCGTTTCATGCCCTTCTTCGCCGAGGTGTTGGTAGGCGGCGTAGACGAAGAGGGGGCTCATCTAATCGTGATGGACCCGCTGGGGAGCTTGATAGAGGACAACTACGCCGCGCTGGGCACCGGCGCCAAGGTGGCCATCGGCATACTAGACGCCGCCTACCGCCCCGACATGACGCTTCAAGAAGCCAAGAAGCTCGCGGTACAGGCCATAAAGGCCGCCATCGAGAGAGACCCCGTCTCCGGCGGCGGAATAGACGTCGCAGTCCTCGACAAAAACGGCGCAGG
>JAVVGH010000071.1:0-5430 GCA_032249215.1 Pyrobaculum sp. | reverse complement strand
AGCCCGCGGCGAAGGCCACCGCCTGCCGCCCAACCAGCACTATACGGACTCTGTCCCCCGACTCGACAACGCTGTACCTAAACCCAAACCTATCCAGCAGAGACCTGGCATAAGCCGCATCCTCCCTGGCCAAGTTTATCTCCACCAACACGTTCTCCATACATCTAAAGACCATCATATTTAAATCCATATGGCGAGGACTCCACCCACCGTGGAGACCTTAAAGCTAGAGAACGAAGTTGCCGTGCAGTGGGCCGCTGACCATGTTCCGCGCCGGAAAGCGGCGAGCCTCCTGTCGCCCCACCTATCCCAACGCGGCGCTTCGGCGAGGCTTCCTGCTCCTCAAATACGGCGTAGCCGATGAGGAAGAGTCGAAGCCGCAGACGCGTCCTTACTCCAGCCGCCGTATCCCCTCCCCCAGATTGCCGCGTCTATCAAAACGACGCCGCCTACGCCGACCGTTGCGGCGGCGAGTCCACGCGTCTAGATCTCACTCCGTCGACACATGAGGGATTGAAAGGCTTGCGCCAACGGCGAGGGTACAAAGAAAACACAGGCATGTCGATCACAGCCGCGGGAGCTCATCCCGCGGCACCTTGAAAAAATCCGCTGTTAAAGCCGGCAGAGCCGTCGTGCGGCTTATTACTCCTTGAAGTAAGACTTCAGGGTCTCCTCGACGTCTCTTAAATGCTCTTTGTGAACCAACTCTCTGTGTGGGCTGAGTTTTTTCTCGACGTACTCAATTACGGTTCCTTCTTTTATCTCTTCGTTCAATCTCCACGCTCTGAACGTAACTACGACGATCAGCGTCTTGTTATCCACGACCAAGGCTGTGTACTCCATCATGAGGGAATACAATAAGCGTGGAGTCCCCAGGTATGTACGGCCCCCACCCGCCCCCTGTTTGCCATGGTCCACTAGGTATATCGAGGCATTTACACGGAGCCTCTTGACCATCTCGCGGTACTCCGGCTCCTCCTCAAGCGGAGTCATAAACCTAGGCCACTCGGCCCCCTTCTTGTATGTCCCCCCTTCTCTGTCGTAGAGGGTGAAGTTCAGCGCCAACTCGTCGCCAACCGCCCGGAACTCAACCACGGTCAAGTTGCCCGAGATGCACGTCCCCGCCAGCACCAGCCCACCATTTACAAACTGCAGTGGACATATAGCTACAAAGCTCGAATTCGGCGGCAACATCACGTTCCTCTCGCTGGCCAATGCGCCAAACGTTGCTAATCCAACGCTAATCAACATCACAATCACGACTGCAGTGGCGAATAATATCAGCAAAGTCCGCTTCATATTAACGTACCTCATATCTTAACCAGTAGTAAGCATAGTCCCAGTCATAGCCACAAATGAAGAACCAACAATAAATAGGTTTCCAGAAATACGAATAGCCTTCTGCTATGCCGCCAGGATTTGCGTACTGCAAGTCGGCTGGTCTGACTAACCCCATAAAGCCATACCCCCATGTCCACGTAGACCTGGCGTCCTCGTTCCAACCAGGATTATTCACCGCGCCTATCCAACTTATCTTGCAAGTATCTGCATCTAATAGGCGGAATTTCGTAGTCTTAACGATCTCTGTCCACGATACCCCTACTCTGTAGCCACTTGTAACAATGCCCACACTCAGACTTATCTGCATAGGTGAGCCGTATCGGTAATCAAGATTAGTTGGCTTTACCTGCGGTCCGCCTACGTTTGCAAAACTTTGTGCACTGCACCGCCAATCTACACGTTGGGTGGGACCAACCTTATCATTAACGCCGCCTGTGGTTACGCCCCAATTTCTATAACTGTCTGGATGAGTAGTCACTACTATGACTTGAGGCCATACGTAAGCAGGTTGCTCATTCCAGTAGATAGTTTTAGTACTTGCACACACAGTTACCTCTACCTTTGCCCAGTTATCATATTTAGTGCCATACCTAATACCATAAAATTTATTGGAGTCATATTTAATTTCATTATCGCATCCCGCTGTTATTAAGCTCTGTGACTTCAATAAAGCGACTGAAACTAGTAGAAGTATTAGGAACCCTTTTAATTTTACACTTCTTAGGGGTTTAGGCATAAGAAAGCGTTCTCAACCTTTTTTATTACTATTTCGCTTATTGACGTAATGATTTTTATCTATATGTCGATAAATTAAATTTTAATTTTTCTAGGGTCCGGTATGTCATATAATAGGTTTGGAATCATAAGAATTAATATGCCGTGACTAATCCATGTATCTAGCGCTGAGAAGGCTGGGCGTGTTCGCCGAAATCTTGTTAAGTTGAGGTCCTCACCGCTAGGTGTCACACTGTGTACGGAGCCCTCGCCAAGCTACCCGCCTGGAAAGACTCATGAAAGATGAAGATAAGATCAAAGCAGAGAAGGAGTAGAGAAGTTGAGGACGAGCAGTCAGAGAGGAGGTTGAAGGCTTTAGCAGTTATGGAAGATTGGAGTGGTTGCGTGGGAAGGCTTGACGCGCTTGGGACTAGGTGGGGGTTGTGAGGGGAATTGCTCAGATGGGCTTGTTATGCGGTGGAGGGCTTTTGATGGGGAGGAATACTAGAGTGTGGTGGAGCTTGACGTGGTGGTGGGGGTGGAGAGGGAACGGCGGTGGAGGTCGCCTCGGCTCTTAGGCGGGCTTATAGTGGTGAAGAGGACGATGGTATGTGGGGGTGGCTAGGCGTGGGGCGGGTCGTTGCCGGTTACTATATCCATGTCGAGACTCCGGGGGTGTGGGGCGTCGTGGTGGTGTGGCTTCCTAGGGGCGTCTTTTTATATGGCTTCTTGTTGAGTTGGGGCATGCGTAGCGTGGAGAGGCTGGGGAACGGTGTTGTGTTGGTTTTGGATGGGTTCGAGTCGCCGACCGCCGCCGTGGTGGTGGCGGTGGGGGTGGGGTCGCTGTATGAGGAGAAGCGGCAGAGGGGCATTACCCACCTCTTGGAGCATATGTTGTTCCGGGTGCCGGGCTTCGACGTGGACGAGGCGGTGGAGGCGCTGGGCGGCTCCAATAACGCCTACACCCAGAGGGACCTCCTCGCGGTGGTTCTGGAGGGGGTGTCTGAGTCCGCCCCGGGGCTTGTGGAGCTGGCGTATAGGCTGTACGCCAACGAGCAGTATAGGGAGGAGGACCTTCAGCGGGAGAAAGACGTAGTCCTCTCCGAGCTTCGGCAGGCGAGGGAGGACCCCTCCGCCCGCGTGGGCGAGCTGGCGCTGAGGGCTCTCTTCGGCGACTCCGACTGGGGCGACCCCGTAGGCGGGACGCCCGAAACCGTGTCGGCCATCTCTCTCCAGGACTTGTTGGAGTTTAAGAGGCGGTGGTTCACGCCGGACAACACCGTGGTGGTCCTCTCAGGCGGCTTCGGCGAAGAGGCGGCTAGGCGCGCCGCCGAGCTGTTCGGCAAGCTGGAGGGCTGGTCGCCGCCGAGGCGGAGGCCCACGGCCGCCGCGGGGCCGGGGCGCATCGTAGAGGAGCGGGTAGTGGACGGCGTCTACTACGCCAAGGTCTTGAGGCTCTCCGCAGAGGACCCCGCCAAGATGTACGCTCTGCTTTACGGAGCCGCCTTCCACCTGGGGACCGGCACCAAGTCCATCCTATTCCACCTCCTGCGGACCGAAGGCGTGGCTTACTCTTACTACGTGGACTACGACGTGGTGGGGGACACGGCGTATCTTGAGGTGGTGGTGGAGTCCGCCCGATCCCTCGGGGAGGCGCGGCGGGCTGTGGAGGAGGCGTTGAAGCCTCGGGAGCCGCCGCCGTATAGGCTTAGGTTTTACGACTACGTCTGGCGCGTGGAGTGGCGAAATGCCGCCAGCAGAGCCTTGACGGTGGCCGGCTACGTGGCCAAGGGCGGCCGGCCCGAGGCGATCGAGGAGGCGTTTAGACGCGCCGCGGAGAGAGGCACTGCGTGGATTCGGCCTCACGTGGTGGACGAGGCGGAGGCGGTGTTGATAAAAAACTATAAATAGTGGAGAGTTTTCCAGCATATGAATAACAAGCTTTCAACCGCGCTCTCGGTGGTTGCTGTAATTCTCGCCGCAGTCGCCGCCGCGTTGGCCTACCAGGCATATACGGCAACGCAGACAGAAGTCAAGGCGCTTGTGGAGCGGCTGGGCAAAGTGCAGCAGAGCCTAGACGCGTTGAGCAACAGCTTGGCGAAGCTTGCCGAGGAGGCCAGGTCTCTAAAGGCTGAGGTAGGCGCCGTCAACAAGACCGGCCTCCTGGCGGAGCAACTGCAACGGAGGCTCGAGGCGGTGGCCCGCGACGTTTCGAAGCTAGCGGAGGAGGCAACGGCCGTTAGGGCCGAGGTGAGGGCTGTGAACAACACGGCGGCGGCCGCCTACGCCCAGGCCAAACTGGTGTCGGAGGCCGTCTCGCAGCCCGCCGGCGCGGTCCCCGTCAAATACGCCAAGCTGTTTACCATCTCATACGAGGGGGACGTCTACGTCTTGACGGACGCCATGGGGAGGAAAATATTGGCCGTGCCCAGGGGGTTGCCGCAGGACCTTTTGGCGTACTACAGGGCGAAGTATAGACCGGACGTGGTGGTGGAGTACCCGGTGAAGAGGGCGGTGGTTATGGCTTCTACGCATGTGGCTATGATCTACCGGCTGTATAAAGAGGCTGGGCGGCCCGACATCCTCAGATCTGTGGCGGGCATAATGTGGGGCCGGGAGTACAGCTGGCACATGCCGGAGGTCGCCGCGATGCTGGAGAACGGCACGATAGCAGACGTGGGGCCGGCGTATTCGCCTAACTACGAGCGGCTGACTGCGCTTAAGCCCGACGTAGTTTTTGTCTACTTCTATCCAGGCCCCTACGGCACCGAGGCCGTTGTCAACAGACTGGCGCAGCTGGGCGTGCCCTACGTCGTGGTGAACGAGTTCCAAGAGCCGTCGCCGCTGGGGCGGGCCGAGTGGATTAAGTTCTTCGCCGTCTTCTTCAACGCCACGAGAGACGCGGTAAGGATCTTCGACGCGGTGGAGGCCAAGTGGAACAGCTTGGCAGTCCTCGCCGCAGACCTAGACCGGCCCAGAGTGGCGTGGTTCACTATATTCGGCGGAGTCCTCTACCCCGCCGGGTCCCAGGTCAGAGAGCTCATCCGCCTCGCCGGGGGCAGATACGCCTACGCCAACTACAGCCGCGTGGACCTAGAGGTCGTGCTGAAACACAGAAACGACGTAGACGTCCTCATCTGGTCCAGCTACAGCGTCTCCACAATCCAAGACATAGTCAAGGTGGAGCCCCGCCTGGCGGAGCTCAGGCCGGTGATCTTGGGGCAGGTGTACGCCTACAGCCCCGCCTTTTACCAGCTGGCCAACGCCTATCCGGACCGTCTGTTGGAGGAGCTCGTGTGGATACTACACCCAGAAGCGTTGCCGCCGGGCAACTTCACGCTGTTTGTGCATCTGCGGTGAGGCGGCTTCTGCTCC
>JAVVGH010000070.1:0-5497 GCA_032249215.1 Pyrobaculum sp. | reverse complement strand
GGGTCTACCTTGTAGAAGGCGCGGCCTGCGCCGTGTAGGGGGATGTTCACCTTCTTAAAGTCGAAGCCCCATTGGTCGGCGACACCCGACGCGACCCACGTATCTAATACGCGGAAGATATACAGCGTCACCTCGCCCACCTCCACCTCTTTGTAGACCTCCACCTCGTACGCGGCGAGGGCGTCCGCCATGCGGGGCACGTCTACCTTCTGCGACGGAGCCAGCCTAACGCCGAACTGGGCAACCTTATCCACCTCGCGGCCGCTGACGCTTCCTAGCCTGTAGACCAAGTCGGCGGCGTCTATGGGGGGCACGTTGAGAGTGGCGTATCTGTGGTGCTGGAGACACTCGTGGGTGTAGGAGCCTCTGTCCACGGCCACCGCCACCGTGGGGGGATCCTCCGAGACGGGCGTATTCCAAGAGGCAGGCATGAGGTTCAGACCCCCGTTGGGGCACCTCGTCACTATAACCACTGTGGGCCTGGGGTGCAGGAGGCGGTAGAACTTCCCCTGGTACATGACGCCGCGGTGGCTGAAGATATAAAACATTTCGCCCACCCTCTTCAGCATCAGCTAAGCTTCACACCTCCAGCTCTGTAGCCGT
The DNA here is from genome assembly GCA_032249215.1 of Pyrobaculum sp. Lineage (GTDB taxonomy): Archaea > Thermoproteota > Thermoprotei > Thermoproteales > Thermoproteaceae > Pyrobaculum. The sequence continues at coordinate 4,894 of JAVVGH010000070.1, read as the reverse complement.
ACACGGTAAAAGCCACGTCCCTGCGAGCCTTCTGTCGCGCTTAGGCGTCTTTGTTTTTCTCTACCTTTCGCGAACCCTTTCGGCTATATCCCCGCCGCTGGCGCGTTCAACATGACTTCTTGTCAGCCGTATGCAACGTCACTTCTCCACCACGAGGACGTAGGGCCCGGCCTCGTCGGTCTCCAGGATCTTGACGTCGTTGAGGGCCATGAGGCGGCGGAGCATCACGTAGCAGACGTAGTCGTCCGTCACGACCTTGAACCGCGTGCCGGCGGGCGCCGACGCCAACGCCGCCGCCACGTTTTTAAGGGGGTCTGGGCACTGCTGGCCGCTTACGTCTATTACCTGCATGGGCGTCACTGCTTTTTTCCATTTAAGTTTTTATTTGTAAATCGGTATCCAGCATATGGAAGATGGGAAGCCGGTATTCGAGACGAACCTGCCGCCTGACAAGGCGCAGAAGGTGGTGGAGATCTTGAGGCAGGTTTACGACCCCGAGATCCCTATAAACGTGTACGACCTCGGCCTTATCAGGAAGGTGTGGCTGGAAGACGGCGTCTTGAAGGTGGTTATGACGCTGACCGCCGTGGGTTGCCCCGTGGCTGGAAGCGTCGCGCAGGAGGTGGGGTACGCCATACAATCCGCCGTGCCCGAGGCCCAAGACGTGGAGGTGGAGGTGGATTTCGAAAAGCCGTGGGACCCGACGCAGATGACGCCGCAGGGCAGGGAGATGTTTAAGGCCATCTACGGCTACGACATCGTAGAACAATATCTGGCGGCCCAGGCCTAGAGCGAGAGGACCCCCAGAAGCGACAGGGAGGCCGCCACCCACAGCAGGTACCTCCCCCACTCCACCCTCCTCTTAGCAAACCGCTGGGCCAGGGGGTGCCACCGCGCCACCTCGGCGAAGAAGAGAAGCACCACGTGCGCCACCGCCGCGTATAACACGGCGTAGCCCACGCCGAAGGCCTCGGACACAGCCGCCGTGGCCGCGCCGTATGCCGCCGCGGCGTAGAAGAGGCCGGGGTACGAGGCAACCGCCACCACCAGGAGGTCCAGGGCCGACTGGAGCAGTCGCTGTTCATACGGAAGGGAGGCGGTCTCGTTAAAGGCCCTCTTCACGGCCTCAGGTTCGATAAGCTGGTAGCCGGCCAGGGCGAGCGCCGCGGCGAGGGCCACCGCGGACCAGTAGACGGCGTATGTGAACCAAAGCCACTTCACAGCTTTTTTATAGGGACCGTATTTATGCCTATGCTGGCTATAGAAGGAGGGAAGCCGGTCCGCGAAACTCCCATCGTGGCTAGGCCTGTGGTATACAGCGAGGAGGTGCTCCAGGCCGTCGCAGACGTCCTCAAATCAGGCGTCTTGACTGCGCAACACGGGAAGTGGGTCAAGGCCTTCGAGGCCGAGCTGGCCTCCTTCCTCGGGGTTAGGCACGCGCTGGCGGTGTCCAACGGCACCACGGCCATCCACACGGCGCTGAAGGCCGTGGGGGTGGGGCCCGGCGACGAGGTAATAACCACGCCCTTCACCTTCGCCGCAAGCGCCACCGCGGTGCTCCACGCCAACGCCGTGCCCGTCTTCGCCGATATAGACAGGGAGACCCTCAACCTCGACCCGGCCTCCGTCGAGGAGAAGATCACCGACAAGACGAAGGCCGTGGTGGTGGTGCACCTGGCTGGGATGCCCGCCGAGATGGACGCGTTTATGAAAATCTCCGAGAGATACGGCGTTAAGATCGTGGAGGACACGGCGCAGGCCCTAGGCGCTGAGTACCGGGGGAGGCGGGTGGGCTCCATAGGACACATATCCACCTTCAGCCTATACGCCACCAAGCACATCACCTCAGGGGAGGGGGGCGCCGTCGCCACCGACGTGGCGGCCTACGCCGAGCGGGCCAGGCTGATAAGGGCACACGGCGAGGTGGGGAAATACAGCTACGAGCTCCTCGGCTACAACTACAGGATGACTGAGATGCAGGGGGTCCTCGCCTACTACCAGCTCAAGCAACTGCCTGAGATGCAGAGGAGGCGCGAGGCCTACGTCAAGGTCCTGCTGGAGGAGCTGGCCCCGCTGGAGGGGGACCTCCTCACAGTGCCTAAGCCGAGGCCGTACATGAGACACGCCTGGCACCTGGTCCAGATCCTCCTCGCCGTGGAGAGGCTAAAGAAGCCGAGGGATTACGTGGTGGAGGCGCTGAGGGCAGAGGGCGTGGGGAACGTCTTCGTCGCGTACCCAACCCCCCTGTATAAGACGCCTCTCTTCCAGCGCCGCGAAGGCCACGGCATCGGGTGCCCGTGGGCTTGCCCATACTACGGGCGCAAGACCGAGTACAAGCCCCTTCCCAACGCCGAGTGGGCCGCTGAGCGCGTCGTGACCCTCCTCGTGATGCCCAACCTCACGGAGCAAGACGCCGCAGACACGGCGGCGGCCTTGAAAAAGGTTTTGACAGCCCTCAGGAGGTAGCCACCTCCCTCAGAAGCCTCGCCAGATGCGGCGCCTTGGCCGTCAGCTTCCTCACAGCTGTCTCCACGTCGTCTTGCGGAGAAACCCCGTACCTCGCCAGCGCGTAGGCGTGCGGGCCCAGCAACTCCTGCACCGACGCCATGTCTGCTACGCACATCCAGTTTAAAAAATGCTCCGTAGCGCTGTTAAACCTCCAGAAGGCCTCCATATATACGCCTCACGTTCTCCACACATATCTTGTACATATCATCGGCGGAGAGAACCCCCTTCGCTACATACTGCCTAAGCTTAGAGGCAAGAGTCCACGGCGGAATCACAGCCCCCGGCCGCGACTTGTCGTCGAGGTAGTCGCTCTCCACCACAAACACAGACCCAGCCCTCAACGCATCTTCAAACTCGCCCCTGCGGCCCACCGGCACAGACGGCGAAAGCCCCCTCGCGTATGCGTACCCCGCCAAGGCCCCCTCTATGTGGTGCATCACCACACGCGCCGGGTCCACGCCGGCCCTCTTCACCAGCTCCACCACGGAATCCACCGTCGCCTGCCCCCCGCGCTCCAGATGCAGATGCACAGCCGCCCCCACGTCCCTGGCGCGCTCCAGCGCGTACAGCACCACCCTGTTACACAGCTCCACCACGCGCCCATCCACCGGCCAATGCGGCCTCCCAAACTCCCCCAGCCCCACCGCCCGCCCCTCCTCCACATACCTCGCCGCCAGGTCAACCGCCCAACGCATAAACCCCTCCACCTCCCCAACCCCCCACCCAGCCTCCAGAAGCCTCACACACTCCGCCGGGTGAAGACCCACCACAGCCCCAGACACAAGCCCAGCCCCCCTAGCCACCTCCGCGTTCCTCACCGCGTGGTCATACAGCCTCACCACCCACTCCCTATCCCCAGGCCTCCCCCCAATAGACCAAGTAAGCAAAGCCACAAACACAATACCCCGCCCCCCGGCGGCCCTAAAACGACGCGTCACCTCCGCAACCCCCCAACCGGTAAATTCATTAGCATGAGCATGATTATCAAAAACTGCCATGACCACCGCGAAAACCCATCACATATATACTTGATTTACTGGCGCTCTCTTTAAAAAGTATTACGCAAGTTCGCCCCGGCGGCCTGGAGAAGAGGTGTACATAGTTTTATGAAAGTAGTCAAAAAATTCGAAACAGTAACGACAGTAATAAGATACATGGTGTTCGCACTACCGATAATCCTAGCGCTTACGGGCATATTGCCAACAAACGGCGGTGACGTAAGGTACGGAATATTCTAAACATATATAGATTCAACACAATATTTTTCCATCTTCTGTGTTTCATAGCGGGGTCCTATGTCAACTAATAATAAATAATCTGCATAATCTAAATAGCCGTAAGTAGCCACGATATATTCTGCCCGATCCTCCTCGCTTAAGTTTAGGAGTCCGCCGATTACGACGTATCTCGGTCTTATCTTGCCTGTAGCCAATAATTGCCAAACGACGAAGAAGTCATGAAATGTTTTTATAACAATTTCTTGCTCGTCTTTAAGTTTTAATCCCTTAAAAGCAGTCCAATAGCCAATTTTTACAAAAATCGACTCCTCCCTTATTTTCTCCAGAAACTGCATTAGGTTACTTGCTTTTTCTGAGTGGATACATATTTCGCTTTTCAAAGGTGCTGTGACTCCAAGTTTTTCATCTTCGACTATTCTAACTTCTTTGCGTCCTCTAATCGGGGTTAAATACGCTATGCCGGCTCCTTCTACTATGTCGAATATGTAGCGGGGGCCGGGGGGTTTGAGTCTGGATTTTTCGAGTTGTATGTATCGTATGTAGTGGCCTAGGCTGTTTTTTCTGTACCAGACGTGTATTACGTGGTCTGCTATGTAGGCGACTGATGGCGTGTCTTCTTCCGCGATCATGATTATTGGCTTCTCCTTGGCTATTTGGTAGAGGACTGAGTGGGTGACTACGTCTATGGTCTGCTTGGTGGTCATGCCTGTGACGGAGTCTACCACGGCGGCGCCGTAGTTGGGTATGTGGTCGAGTATGTACTTGGCTATGTCTTGCCGGAAGGCCCGTGGGAAGTCGTAGAAGTCGAACTGGTTGGGGTCTGCGCCTACGCGCTTGGCGGCTTCGCGGAGCAGGTCGGGGCCCTCGGTTGTGGAGATCCAGAGGATCTTGTCGGCGACGCGGCTGGCGAGGCGGATGGCTATGGAGGTTTTGCCTGAGCCGGGGGGCCCGTAGATGAGGGTCATCCCGCGTCTGGCGACGTCGGCGATCTCAAGCACGGCCTCTCCGAGGGGGCGGCTTAAATATTCTTTGGTGTATTCAGGGGGGTGCAACGTCGTCAGCCCTCTCGAGCTGTCTTCACGCCTCGGCAGCGCCTGGCGTCATCACTGGCGTTTCTGCGCCGCCGATTTAAACCTTATCCACGGGGG
>JAVVGH010000069.1:0-5529 GCA_032249215.1 Pyrobaculum sp. | reverse complement strand
ATAACTTCTGTAACCCCCTTTTCTAAAAGTTAGATACAGCCGAGCCCCGCAGACGTTGCGGCGGCAAGCTTCGTCTCCCCGCGTCTTTTTACGCTAGGCGTGGAGCACACAGACAGTGACGCTTACCCCTCTACGTAAACCTGCAACAAAAAACTGGCTAACCCCAAGCCTCTACCGAGTACACCCTCAGCAGTCCGCCGCTGAACCCCACGTATCGCGGGGTGACCACGTATCTGCAACTGTGTCTGGCTAGTATTGTGCCGTAGCGGTCACGTATTATTATATCGCCGAGGCCGTTGAACGGCCTGAGCTCTACATACCTCGTCGCAGGCAGAGAGCCAAGCGGCACGGATGCGCCTCTGCACAACGCCGTAAACGAACTACCGTTGACCGAGACGCCGAATATTACGCCCAGCGAAGAATCGAAAACTGCGTACGTACCCACGCCGGAGAAGTTAGCCACGTAGGTCAAGGCGTTTGCCACAAGCGGCATATACGCCGTCGCCGAGCCGGACACAAGGAGGTAGTTGTAAGACTGCCACACGTATCTCCCGTCTACGCTCCAGACGGCGGGCGGGGGACAAGCGCTGTATTCAATAGTCAAGTCATCCCAAAACACCCAGACATCGCCCGGCCTGGCAGAATCGTCGTAGAAAGATGCGTCTACGGCTGTAAATGCCACTGCGACCACCGCCCCTCGTTCGTACAGGGTGTAGCTCCACTGGTAGTTATTGCCAGTGTCCATAGAGCCGGCGTTGACCACCACGAAGCGGGGGTCTGTGGCTGTGCACCTGCCCGCGCTGTCTACAGTGCAGACGTAGACTGGGTTCCCATTTACGTCTCTAAAGAAGGCCGACACAATTGCGCCGGAAAACGGCGACGACACGTCGTATCGATATATGATGTACTCCTTGTCCACTTGTCCGTCTCCGTTTGTATCTACGCCTATGGAGAGGTAGGCGACGTTGTTCTGAGCCTCGTAGACATCTCTCACGTATCTACCCCACACCGAAACCGAAGTGCCGTAGGCAGGCACGGGGTGGGGAAGTTGATAAACGGCAATCGCCGCACCCCAGTCAGCAAACGGTCTGTTAGAGCTACCTCTGGCATCAACTTGCGTAACTAAAGAAGGCGGAGAGGTGGGACTTGTCTTAGGATCTAGATACACACCTGTGTATGGCTTACCGTTGACATACGTCTTGATGTTTGCAGGTAAGACGCATTTCGTTCCAGTGCAGTAGTTGCTGAAATTATCGTAGAGCCGAGAGGTGCCGCAGGTGAAGGTTTGTTGGTGGAGGATGGACATGGGCTGGGCCTTAAGGCTTAGCAATGGGTATGTGCATATCGCCGGCACGCTGGCGTCGGCGGATGCTACGTATCCAGTCTCAGTCGTGGTTGACCACCTGAGGGGGGCGGGGAGAGAGGCGGAGGGGCCGGGGCCTGGGGAGGACTCGTTGAACTGCAGAAGGCCGCCGAGGTAGATAGAGTATAGGGCGGAGCCGGAGAAGTCCTTGCGCAGGGGCGAAAGCCACTGGGGTTGCTCGGTGGGGGCCAGAGTCGCAAGCACATAGTCCTCGGGCCAGCCGGGGAAGACCTTCATGGTGAGCGTCGTGACGTTGTGACTCCCCACATGTGTCCAGCTGGCGGAGAGAAGCGGAAACAGCGACTGGTTTACGTAGACGAGAGTGGCGGGGCAAGCCGGCGGGGGGCTCATCACGAAGCTAAGTCCCTCCGTCGTGCCTTTGTAAAGAGTTGTGGAGATGCCGCCTCCTGTGTAGGTGGCTGTGACATCAACCGCTATTTTCGCCTCTCTGAACTTGGATAATACTAGGCACCTGTAGGTGGCGACGCGTATTGTCTTGGTCTCGCCGGGTTGAAGCGTAAGAGAGCCGACTAGCCGCCCGGCGTGTAGACTGCAGTCTAGGAGGTTGGTGTTGTATTTCAGCGTGTAGGTGTAGTTTAGGGCTGTGTAGCCCGCGTTGGGGTTGGTGAAGCGGAGGTAGAGGTCGAAGAAAACCACTTGACCCGCGGCGTTGACTTGGACCGCCGTCATGTTGCTCTCAGCCGACGCCAAGACTCTCCCCACGGCCACCGGCACCTCCACTACAGAGCCTGAAGCCGTGACGACCCGGTACCGGAAGAACCCGCTGGAGGCGGGACACGGCACAACGGCGTAGCCCCCGACAGTTTCGGCGACGGCGCCCCGCGCCACAGGGGAAGCCCCGCTGAGCAGGACGTAATACACCGGCTTCTCGCCGGGCGGGATGTTGCCCACTCTACAGCTCCCGTCAGACGCCGCGAAGCTTCCAGGTCTGGGGGCCGGTGTGTTGATGCTGACGAGGGGCTGTGAAACCTCGGAGATCTGCAGATTGCCGTAGTAAGCTTTGCCGCTTACCGTCAGAGTGGTGGGGGCCCCGCCGAGGCCGTAGAGGTAGTCGTCGGTGGCGTTGCACTTGACGGAGCCCAACTCCACCGCCACAGAGCCTCCCGGCGGGATCACTAGAGGCTTGTCAATCTTGAGCTCAGAACACGCAAAGCCAGGCGCGCCGGCTGTGGCCGTTATGCCTGTAACAACGACGTAGGCGCTCTGTGGATTAGTCAAGGTGGCGCGTATCTCCACTTCGGCGGTCCTCATGTAGTCGTTAACCACGGCACTCAGCTTATCGGCCGCAAATTGAAGCGACACGTCGCCCACAGCTACCGTGGCTACGTCGAAGCCGCCGTCTCTCCTAGCCGCCTTGTAGACGTAGCTCCCTGGCCTGGCTGGAGGACAAGGCGGAGGGCCTGACCCGTTGTAGACCACATGCCCCTTCTCGTCGGTCACTACATAGCGGAGGTGATCTCCCCCAGCGACAACACACAGCAGACCCCCGGCGGAGGAAGGCACCACGTTTATGCTAGCCGCCGCACCTTGTGTAACGGCGGTGTGCCCATCCGCCGGCCCCTTCTCCGCCGGTCCCCTAGGCGAGCCGAAGAAGAAAAACAAGACTACAGCCGCGAGGGCGGCGAGAAGAGCAAAAGCGGCGACTGCAGCCAGCCTCCTCATGGCCACCCCTCCGCAAACCCACCCCCGGGGTCGGCGAGACGGTATGCGTAGTTCGGGCAGTATGTAGGCGTGTTAAACCCCACCTCGCCCAGCCCCGCTCTCATTCCCCCCGCCGAGCCTACACTGCCTTGATGTATGCTATACACCTTGTTCATGCAGAGGGCTCCACATAGGGGCTTTGCAGACCCGGCCACAAGTCGCGGCCGAGATGGACTGTACATCACGTTGAAAAACACAGAAACCACAGCCGCCCCCAAGACTCTGGCCACAGCCAGCAGAAGAATGGAAGCCCCCACCTTAGAAAACCCAAACATGAGCCAGTCAAATTACATCTATAAATACTTTGCTACATGGTCCATTCCCTGTCTCAGTAAAATTTTAATGTGGTTTTTAAGGCGCGCCAAAGAATATTTAAAACTCGAAACATGATAGGATTATTCTCCTTCGCGGGCCCCAGCAGATGTGCGAAGGCTGTGAAGGAGGCAACCAGTGCGAAGAGTAGATCTACCCAGTCTCGGGGATGCGAGACGCCGCGTGTTTTCTAATGTTTTGCAGAGGTTTGACTCAATAACCATAGACTGCCGTTGCAGTGCCGGCGGCGAGCAACGTCTCATGGTTGCGTCTTCCTCAGTCGCTGGGGATGGGAATGTATCCACCGGCAACGAAATAAGGCACTGCCGAACTCGAATAACCCCCCGGGATCGCCGCAGACACCGGAGGTCCAGCTAAAGTTGTCGCCTCTAAGGCGGCTCCACGGCAAACCGACCGGTGCGCTGGTGATGCCACACCCACACAGCAACAATAGAACCACCGAAGAGAAGACGCCCCGTAGCTAGTCTCCACGGAGATTAAGCATACTGGAGGCGGCCCCTCTTGGTCCTCCTCCGCCACAGCAGGATGGCAACCGCGGCGGAGCCAGCCAACGCGGCGGCCGGCAGGAGGTTCACCGTCTGCACCGCCTCCTGCGGCGGGGCCCGCCACCGCGATGCGGCGCACGATGGAGCCGTCGATGCTCCAGCCGGAGAACTTTTAGAGGGGCTCCACACGGCCTCCGGCTTCACCCACGGCTAGAGGAGACGAGCCGGTAAACGTACCGCAGGTCTATGCCTCCTTAATGCCGACGTTGCGGCCGACAGATCCGACATCCACGGCCATCGCCACTATAAATATTTATAGAACGTAATTGAGGTCTTCCTGTGGCTGAGGAGATTCTCAACAGCATATATGAGGTGGAGTACGCCGGGAGGAAGTATTGGCTTAAGCCGGTGAAGGCGTGGGTGCTCCAGCCGCCAGGGAAGCCGGGGGTGGTGGTGGCTCTCTTCAAGTTGCCGGACGGCAAGACGGTGAGGAAGGTCGTGATGCGGCTACCTCCCTGACTCCGTCAGGGCGTTGATCAACATGCGGATGGTCACGTGGGACCGCTCCAGCGACTTCTCCAGCGCGGCGACGAGCTCCAGCTCTAGGGGCGTCTTCGCCGCCTCCCTTAGCCGCCTCACGTCTGCTAGGTGTTGCTCGTAGCGGGCGCACATATCTTCCAGGTTTTTCACGACGTCTCCCAGCGGCTTCTCCTCGGCTGAGTCCAGCGATATCTCGGGCAGAGATAACACGTCCAGGATCCTCAGCCTTAGGTAGGTCTCCCTGATAATGCCGTCAATAAACTCCTTGAGGTAGTCGGATTCCACGGCTGACTTCAGCTTGACGAGTTCCACGAGGTGGAGTAGCTCCTCGCTCCTGAGCCTATCCATGGGGAAGCCTCGTCGTCACTATAAATATTTATGTGGGGTGAATTTAGTACGTGATCGGGCAGTATGCGAAGACCGACGTGGTTAAGGCCTACCCAACGACGTCCATAAGGGAGGTGGCGAGGCTCATGTCTCAACGCGGGGTTGGCTTAGTCGTGTTGGTGGACCCCAAAGACCCATACAGAATAGTCGGTGTCGTCTCAGAACGCGACGTGGTGAGGGCTGTGGCGTACGACGTAGCCCTAGACGCGGCTGTGGACACCATAGCCACGAAAACCGTAATCACGCTGGAGCACGACGAGCCGGCGGCGAGGGCGGCAGAGATTTTCAGGAGATACGGGATTAGACACATCGTGGTTACAAAAGACGAGAGGCTCTACGGCGTGCTCTCCATAAGGGATCTAATAAGGGATGAGGCGGTCCTCAGAGAAATCGCGGAGTACTTTGAATGGACCTTCGAACCCGGGATGAGCGCCTAGCGGCGTGTCGCAGACGCGCCGCCGCGGCGAACCCCGCCTCTTCAACAGTCCCGGCGCCGATCCGTTTGAAAACGCCCACGGCGTGGCCACTCGTAACCCCCGCCCCCGGCTCCGCCTAGCGCGGAAGCCGCCGGCGCCGACGACGCGGCGAGGGCGGCGGGGTTAGATAACCGGCGAAAAACCCACGGTCTACGGGGGGCATCAAGAGCCTCGGAGGTTGCGTAGGTGCGTTGCGAAGAGCTGAGGGAGCCGATAGAGAGGT
>JAVVGH010000068.1:0-5559 GCA_032249215.1 Pyrobaculum sp. | reverse complement strand
CAGCTCAGAAACGTACCGCCGAATCCTGCAGGAGGTCAAAACAAACAAGTAATTTTTTCGCTTTCTCGCTCAGACTCCTTTGACTTTGCAACTACCTCCACCTCTCTCGACAGTTGCAGGCTTCACCATCTCAATTTTCATGAGGGGAAACACCTCATCTACGTCGGAATCCCAGCTCTCAGCCTCTAGGTCAATGGACCAGATCCCCTCCTCGTCTGCAAAGATCACGAAGGTTCCACGGCCTACGACGACGTATTTAGGCTCACCCTCCCGCATGGTGACGGACAAAACGTCAGCTCTCCTATCGTAATAAGCCCGCGGAGGCTGGCTGATGAAGACCGGGGGTTCAACACTTATAGGCTCTCCGATAACATTACTCCACTCGCTGGAGTTCAACCTATCATTGCGGAACACCGCGACAACGTGACTCATATACATAGCATCAAGCCTAAGACTGAATATTTATCTGTACACAAGCGCTATGAAGATGTCGTTGACGTTTGTGCCGGTGGGGCCGGTGTATATGGCCCTGCCGAGCTTGTGAAAAAGCGTGTGGCTGTCATTGTTGTCGAGGTGCTCCAGGGGGTTGAGGCCGGCTTTTTCAGCCTCCTCCACCGTGTATCCGTCCACCAACGCCCCGGCCGCGGGGCTGTTGCCGTCTACGCCGTCTGTCCCCATGCAAGCCGCAGACACGGGGAGGCCCCTGGCGGCTACGGCGAAGGAGAGGCAGAGCTCTTGGTTCCTCCCGCCTACGCCTCGGCCCCTCACCCGCACCACGGTCTCCCCGCCGGCCAGCAGAGCCGCAGGCGGCTTCGCCGGGTGTCCAAACCACGCCGCGGACTTCGCCGCGGAGGCCAAGACGCGGCCTACCTCCCTCGCCTCCCCCTCAAGCGCCGCGGAGAGGATGACGACGTTGAAGCCCCTGTCTGCCAGGTGCTGGGAGGCGGCGAGGAGCGACTGGAGGTTGCTGGCCACCACCACGTTGTGCACCCTCTCCAGGTGGGGGTCGCCGGGCTTCACAGTGTCTGGGCTCCGCAGAACCGCGGAGCGTAGATGAGGCGGCATCTCCTCCCAGAGGCCGTATCTCCTCAGGACGGCCACGGCGTGATCCCTGGTGGTCTCGTCTGGGGCCGTGGGGCCGGAGGCGATGGTGTCCAGCTTGTCCCCCACAACGTCGCTTATTATAAGCGAAACCACCCGCCGCGTCTTGACGAGCCTAAGCAACTTCCCGCCTTTGACTCTCGACAGCCTTTTCCTAACCGCGTTGAGCTCCACTATGTCTGCGCCTCTCTTCATGAGCTCACCTGTGAGCCACGCCACGTCTCGGAGGGAGACCCCCTTCTCCGGCGCCTCGAAGAGCGCAGAGCCGCCGCCCGATATCAAGACGAACAAGAGATCCTCCGGCCCCACCGACTCTAGGTACTGAAGGAGCCTCTGAGAGGCGCGTAGCGTGTCTTCGCCGGGGATTGGGTGGTCGCCCCGCAACGCCTCGACGGGGCCCACGCGGCCGCCGCCGACCGGCGAAATGACGACGCCGCCAGCCACGGCGTCCCCCAACACGTCGACAACGGCCCGGGCCATCTTTAGAGAGGCCTTGCCGAACCCCACCACATGCACCGCCCCGGAAAGCTTGTACCTCCGCCCAGCCACCTCCACGCCGTCGCCGCTTCTTTTGACGTATTTAGCAACCGCCGCGTAGGGGTCCGCCGCCGCCAAGGCCGTCTCCAGCGCATCTAAGAGCACCCCAGCTCCACGGAGCCTCTCCAACTCGCCTCGGTTCTTAATCACAGTTAAAAATAAGCAATAATTTATACGTGGAGAGTTGGGTTCAGAAAGCCGAAAAATACAAAAGCTACGCCCAGCGTAGCCTCGAAGAGGGGGCCTACGACTTGGCTTGTTTCTTGGCGCAACAGTCGGCTGAGTTCCTCTTGAAGGGGGTGTTGATAAGGGAGGTGGGGGCCAGGCCGCTTACACACAGCCTATACGAAATGGCGAAGAGACTAGCCCAAGTCCGTACTGTGGAGCTGACTGAGGATGTGGCTAAGTGTGCCAAGTCGCTTGAGGAGCACTACGTGCAGGCTAGGTATCCCGACGCGCGGCTGGGCCCCTACGAGCGCTGGGAGGCAGAGGGGTGTCTGCGTTGCCTAGAGATGTTGTGGAGATGGATAGGTGGGTTGAAGTAGCGAAGAGAAGGAGGCGGGAAATTGCGGCGGCCGTCGCGGCGTTTATAAAAGAGGCCTGCCGCGTCGGCGACGTGGCGCTCTTCGGCTCGAGGGCCCGCGGCGACTTCCACGACATGAGCGACTGGGATCTCGCGGTGGTTACGCAAGACGGAGAATACGCCGTGAAGACTGAGGAGTTTGGACAAGTCGTCTACATACCGTTGGCGAAGCTTCACCAGCTACTAGACTTCTCCATGCTCATACTTGACGTCGCCTACGAAGGACGCCTCCTCTGTGGAAGAGGAGAGTTTTGGCAGGAATTCGCCAGAGAGGTGATGCAGTACGTCAGGGAGAGAAGGCTGGGAAAAAATAGGCGGGGTTGGTATCCCGTCTAGGCCACCGGCTCAAAGACGCCGGCTTGTATCACGACTATGCGTAGTATCAACGCGCCTATGAGCGCCAGTATTGCCGCGGCTATTAACAACGGTTTGATCTCACGCCTCCAGCTTACGAGCTCTATGGCAAGGGGGATCAATATGCCCACCGCCACGACTCCGCCCCAGAACGCCGGGGCAAGCGGGCCGTAGACGAGGGCCCAGCCGCTAGTCCTGGCGGCCGTGGTGCCGCCATATATGGCGAGGTTGACTAGGGCGAGTACGGCGATGAGTTCGGCGACTTCGAGGGCGATGTTTGCACGTACGGTAAACTTGGTGACGTCGTCGCGGTGAATTAGCAGTTCGGTCAACGCCAAGGCGCAGACCGACGCGCTGAGCAACCACAAGACTGGTATCAACGCCGTGTTCCAAAACGGTATCCCAGGCGCCGCGGCGATTAAGAAGCCGCTGTATATCGTGACCAAAAGCCCCACGGCCGCCAGCAACACGCCGAACCACCCCGCGTCCACCACCGCGCTGAGCATCTTTACGTTGACCGTATGTCTCAACGCCACGAGAAACAGCAACAACGCAGCAACGGAAAGCAACACAATGCCCACGGCCATCCAGCTTCTAAACAAGCCGAATTCGCCAGTAAAGAAAGACGTCGTCAAGGCGTTGACGAGGTTCCACGGCCGCGAGAGGTCGGCCACCACAAACACAAGCGCCGCCACGATGGAGATGAACAAGACCCAGCTGAACGTCTTCAAGTTGTCCACCTTGGCTTGTCTAAGCAGTACATACGCCACCGCGCCCATGCCCGCCAGCCCCGCCAGCCACAGAAACGGCCCTATGAGGAGGGGGTCCCAGATTTCTTGAAACGCCGTCATGGCCCCACCACCACGAAGTACTTCGGCTCAGTGCCTTTGTTCTCCAGAAGCCTCACGTAGCGGCTCCTCGCAAGCCGCCTAGATATCTCGCTGTTGGGGTCATCAACATCGCCGAAAGCCCTCGCATCCGCCGGACACACGGCGACACACACCGGGTCGAGGCCCGCCTTGACCCGGCTGAGGCACTCAACCTCCATGCACTTCGCCGGGAGACCCGTCTCTCTGTGTAGCCACCGTGCCTCGTAGGGACACGCAACCATGCAGTATTTACAGCCGATACACAGCTCCGCCTTTATCTTCACCAACCCGTCCACGTCCTTATAGGAGGCGCCGGTGGGGCACACCGTAATGCAGGGTGCGTTGTCGCAGTGTTGACATTGTATCAAATAAAGCATGGGCCGCGGCCCCTTTAGGATCTCTACTCTTTTTATGTTGGAGGCCAGCCAGCCCCACGTCTTGTTCGTCATGTCTGTGCTGTGGTAGTTGGCGGCGTTGCACGCCGCAATGCAGGCGCCGCAGGCGATGCAACGAGATTGATCCCAGAGGTGGGCCAGCCGCGTCATAGCCTCATCACCCTCACGGTGCTGTTGGTAAGCGCGGAGCCTACCACAGGCTCTATCTTGCCTGTGGTGAACCACTCTGGATTCACGCCCTCGCGCAGGTAGGCGAACTGCTCCGTGATTAACGAAGACCTCCTCCCGCCAAGGAAGGAGTAGGCGAACAAGACGCCCTCCCGCACCCTATTCGTCACGCGAATCCTGGCCCTGGCCTTGAAGCCGTTGTCTATGCCCTCCAGCTCCACCTCGTCGCCATCTCTCACGCCGAGCCTCTCGGCGTCTTTTGGATTAATCCACACAGTCCGGTCTCCTAGATACTTCGCATTGGGGGTAAAGGCGAAGTGGCTAGAGACGATGTTGTCCTTCCCGTTGACTAGGTAGAACTCGTCCGGCGCCTTCGGCCGCGTGTAGAGCGGCTCCCGGTAGTCCGGAAGCGGGTCTAGCTTGTTCCTCAACGCCGTTATTGAGTATATCTCCACCCTGCCCGTCGGCGTCCCCAGCTTAGTGGTGTAAGGCCTGACGCCGTAGCTCTTTTTCTTCAATACCACAAAGCCCTTCTCCTCAAGCGCCTTCTTGAGGTCGTCTAAAGACATCTTAAACCTGTCGGCCACCTTCTTCAACGCCGCCTCCACCAGCTGGCGTTCCCACTCCTCAAACTTGTGCGGATCTGCATATCTCTCGTCGTAGCCCACGGCCTTGGCTCTGTCCGGCCATGCGCGTCTAACGATTTCCATAAGCATCCAGGGGGCGTGCCGCGCCTCTACACCAGGAGGCGGATCCAGAGCCTTATGCGACTTCTGCAACGCCGCGTGGAGAGTCCACTTAACCGTAGCCACCTCCTCCCTCTCCAGGAACATGAGGTCTGGGAGGACGTAGTGAGCATAATCTACGTGGTCGTGGGGGAATATGTCGATAGCCACCACCAACTCTAGCTTCTTCAACGCCTCCACAGCCATATGATACCTGGCGTCGCGCTGAAGCGGACCTGTGCCCACTATGAAGAGCGCCTTCACCGGATACGGCTGGCCTGTGAGGATCGCCTCGTACACCGCGTCGAAGGTCGACACGTTGAGCGGATAGAGGAGTTTGTCAAGCCTCTTGGCCTTAGGCGCCGGCAACTTCACGCCTGTTACTGCGACGACGTCGGGGCCCGCGGGGTCGCAGACGTTGGGAAAGCCGGCAGACTCCTGGAAACAGAGGCCGCCCCTCTTGTCGATGTTGCCCACGAGGGCGTTTATTATTAAGATGAGGCGGTATGTGTCGAAGTCGTTGCCGTTCTTGGCGGCGTACCACCCATCCTCAATTACGCCCCTCGCCGTGGCGAACTCCCTAGCGATCCTCACGATGGTGTCGGCCGGCACGCTGGTGATCTTGGCCGCGACGTCTGGCGGGTATTTGCCGACCCTCTCCACAAAGAGCTCCCAAGCGGTCCTCGCCCCGCCTACCCTCTGCCTAGCCTCCTCCGAAAGCACGAGGACGGGGTCTTTTGCCTTATCGAGAGGCGCCGGGGCGTTGTCGGTTGCGTCCCACGCCACGTAGTCGCCCTCCACCCCCACCTCCTTCCCGCCCAGCGGCG
>JAVVGH010000067.1:0-5650 GCA_032249215.1 Pyrobaculum sp. | reverse complement strand
ATGGTCTCTTCCCACTCGTTTTGTTCTGTGGAGTCTGTTACTATGCCTGCGCCTGCCCAGACGTATGCGTGGTCTTGTTCTACGTAGAGGCTTCGTATCACCACTGCGAAGTCTAGGGTGTCTTTGGTGACTACGCCGACTGAGCCGGCGAAGGGGCCGCGGGGCTCCTCTAGCTGGGCTAGTAGCTCAAGTGCCCGGGGCTTGGGGACGCCTGACACTGTGGTTGTTGGGTTGAGCGCCGAGACGGCGTCTGTGGGTCTGTAGAGCTTGTCTAGCTGGCAACGTATGTAGGAGACGAGGTGTTGGTAGTGGCTGTATTTCTCCACCCTCAGCATGTCGGCGACCTCCACGGTTCCCCAGCGGCATACTCTGCCGAGGTCGTTGCGGACTGAATCAACCAGCATTATGTGCTCTGCCCTGTCTTTAACGCTGTTGATCAGCTCCTGCTCGAGCCGCGTGTCTTCCTCCGGCGTCGCGCCCCGCGGCCTGGTGCCGCCGATGGGCCCCGAGACTGCATAGCCGTTTTCAACTCTCACAAGAGTCTCCGGCGAAGCGCCGACGAGGAAGAAGCCGTCGAGGTCCACGAGGTAGTAATACTTGGCGGAGACCCTCCTCTTAAGGGCGGAGAGGAGGGGCCAGGGGTCGCCTCTGAATTTGTACCTCCTGTAGCGGGCCACCACGAGCTGAAAAACCTCCCCGGCATCGAGGGCCTTCTTTGCCTCCCGTACTCTTCGGTAAAATATTTCGCGGGGCTCCTCCCAGTCGAGCCGCGCCTCCCAGCGGCCTGTCCTCTTAGGCACTTCGACGGGGTCCCCCACTATGAAGACCGTCTTCGGCCAGCCGGGCCTGCCCGGCGCCTCCACCGGCCCGTCCCAGGGCGAGACGGCGTCGAAGGTGTATAGGGCCACCGCCACCTTGCCCCTCTCCACCTCCCTCAGCGCCTGGTCTACCTCATATACGGCGCGGCCGCTGACGGCCACCTCGAGGTCTGGGCTCTTGAAGTAGGCCGCCGGCACGGGGGAAGAAATTTATCTGCGGTATATAAGCCGTGGGTTGCGTCTTGTACGGCCGTGAGGGCTACCACGCCTTGTTTCTCAGGCCCATAGCCGAGCTTCTGGGTTGTAGATACATGGCGCTGGAGTATCTGGAGCTCTACCGCGCCTTCCTCCGGGGAGGCGGCGTGTTTTACGTCGAGGAGCCGTGGCTTTGGTCGCGTCCCACCAAGGCGCCTCTTCCAGCGTTTAGACTGCCTCCACAGGCCAGGTGGATGCAGGGGAGGATGTACCCGCTTCTGGGCAACGTCCACCTCTTCTTTACAGATGGGCGCTTCAACACGGCATCTGAGGTCCCCTGTGGGCGGGTTGGGCTTTTGGCGAAATGGGGCGAGCCCCTCGTGACCGACTTCTTCCTTCCGCTTTATCTTGAAATCGGCGATGTGGAGAAGACGCTCCGCGTGGCTAAGTCTTTTTTCAGGTGCGGGCTTCCGCAGAGCAGAGACGAGCTGGTGGAGGGCGTTAAAGAGGGGAGATACGTCGCTGGGTACATCTGGCTTGCTTGGGCCGCCGGTCTCGACGTAGAGCTCAGGCCGTACCCCACGTTGAGCAGGACTGTCTCTGGCTTCTGGGGCTTGACAGATCTAGAAGGCGAGGTCTCCGCCTATGCGCACCCGCCTCCCTATCCCGACGTCGCGGGGAGGTGGCGGAGGTTTATAGAGATGGCAACGCCGATTAGGGGGCCCGGGTGGATGAACTTCGTGGTGGAGGCCCACGACGTCCTTAAGAGATATCTCCTCGGCGAGGTGGGAGAGGAGGTTGCGGTCAAGATATTGAGTAGAATGGGGGAGGCGTTGAGGAGCTAAGCCCCTTGACGAATTTTTGAAAGAGCCGCGTAGTTATATAGCTCGCGGCCCTTTCTATTTGTGTGGCTACGAGTCCTCCTTTTTGTCTCGCTGTGTCGACCTTTTCGACGCCGTTTTTATTCAGTCTACTGGGAGGCGGCAGGCTTCTCGGGTCGCTACCTCGATCTCTAGGAGGGCGTAGTACTGCTGTTCTGTGAGGGAGACGTTGGGGTTTACCTGCTCGACGGCTCTTATGGCGTCGTCTGCCTTCATGCATCTGGTGGCTATTAGGTAGGCCGCGAGCGCCGTGGGGGTCCTACCCATGCCGCCGACGCAGTGGACCACCACGACGCCGTTTTTTGCATCCTTCTTTATGACCTCCACGAGTTCGTCGAGTCCCCTGGGGGGGTACCCGTCTGGTGTGGGCCAGTGGATCCATTTCATTCCCCTGTCTGCGAGGGATCTGCGGAGTTCTAGGAGGCCCCATCTGCCGTAGTACTCGATCTCCCACGCCTCGGCGAGGGATATGACTGTCCTCACGCCGAGTTGCGCCCATTTGTCCAGGTCCTCCCCCCTGGGCATGCAGGAGCCGGCCACCCGGGGCTCCACGAAGTATGGACATTCCATCTTTTTTCTCTTCCTCATGCCCATTTTATTAGTTTTTTCTCTAGTGTGGTCATTGCGGCGTAGGTCGCCACGCCGGCGGCGCCCAGCGTGATTATGGCGGCGTACATCTCCAGGAAGTCGAGGCGGTGCCAGCTGTCGTATATCAACGCGCCTAGTCCGTCCGTGAGGGCGAGGCTCTCCGCTATGAAGGAGACGGAGTACGCCGTGTTTAGCGCTATCTTTAGGCCTGTCACTATGCCCGGCAGGGCGGAGGGAAGAACCACGTATCTCACCACGTCGCGTCGCCTCCCGCCCATGGCGTATATGAGGGCGGCGAGGTCCCGGGGATACCGCTGCGACCACTCCATTACCGAGAGGGCGATTGGGTAGAAGGCTATGAGCGAGATCAAGACGATTTTGCTGGCCTCTATGCCGAAGAGGTGTAGCAGTATGGGTAGCAACGCCACGTGTGGGATGGGGTACGTGAGCAGTATGAAGGCCTTGAGGAGGTTTGCGCTTGTTCTTTCTGTAAGCCAGCTGGCGGCGAGTCCGCATGCCAGACCCGCCGCCAGTGCCAGGGTCGTTGCGGCGGCGATTCGGGCAAGGGTTGAGGCTAGGTTTCTCAACAGGATCTGGTGATCCGACGCGGCGCGCATGGCCACGTCTGTAAACGGCGGGAGGTACGGCTTGTTCACCACGTAGGCGGCTATCTGCCACAGCACGAGCAACGACGCCAGCGCCGCTAGGTAGTACCTCATGACTTAAATGCCTCCCGTGCCGTCTCTGCGAGTCTTTCGGCGTCTGTGTATTGGCCGGGCGCCGCCGTCGCGACCAGCTGTAGCGGGGGTCCCTTCACGATGTAGATGTAGCCCCCGAGGTCCACGGCGTCTTGCACGTTGTGCGTGATGACCACCATGGATCTGCCAGCCTTCTTCAGCAACTGGATTATCTCCCTGCGGTAGTCTATGTCGATCATGGAGAGCGGCTCGTCTAGGAGCCAGACCTCGGCGCCGGAGGCCAGGGCCCTCGCTATTAACGTCTTCTGCTGTTCTCCCCCCGAGATCTCCTTTGGGTACCTGTCGAGGAGGTGGCTTATCCCCAGCGACTCTGCCACAGACTCCACTTCCCTCTCTGGGTTGGAGCGGCGCTGTAGTTTTAGAGGGAGGGCGATGTTTTCCCGCACGGTCATCCAGGGGTAGAGGCCGCCCGTCTGGGGTATATAGGCGATTTTGCCTCTGAGCTCATCTGGGGGTCTTCCCATGACCTCCACGGTGCCGCTTTGGGGCTTCAGTATGCCTGCCGTGATCTTCAGTAGCGTTGTTTTCCCGCTTCCGTTGGGGCCTAGTATTACTGTTATCCCCGGGGGGAACTCCGCGGTGAAGTTCTGCAACACCACGGGGCCTCTCCGGTATCTGTACGTCACGCCGGTTAGCCTAATCACGAAACGCAGTCTTCGTATTTGAGCTGTTGTTTAACAAGCCCCTTCTGGAGTAGCCACGACGCTGCGTCGCTGAACACGTCTCTAGGCATCTCCGTCACCTTGGCCTTCCACACTATCTGGTACGTCTGCCTGAGCTCGGCCGGGATCCTGAGCTTGTCCGCCAGGAGGTCCCGGTACTTCTCCGGGTTGGCGTTGTATAGGTCGACGGCCTTGTTTAGCGCCGTCGTGAGCCTCCGCACGGCCTCTCTGCCCTCGGGCGTTTTTAACAGGGATTCGCTCGCCACAACCACAACCAGGTCTCTGTGTTTGGCGATGAGCGTGGCGTTTCTGCTCAGCGCAAGGGTGCCCCAGGGGTCGGGCAGAACCGCGGCGTCTACCTTGCCCTCCACAAGCAACTGGAACCTGTTGGCTATGCTGGGCACGTCTACGAGCTCCACGTCGCCCTTAACCATCTTGGAGGCGACGTATTCAATTATGGTGTTTCTGGATATGGCGACTGTCCTTATCTGCGACGCCCCGGGGGCCTTCACGTAGTAGAATCCGACGTTGGAATCCCCCTCGCCGGCGCAACAGAGGAAGCCCACTATCTTTATGGGGACGCCGTTGCCTATCAACATAAGCGCCCCCACGGGGTCGTGAAGCGCCGCGTCTACCTGGCCGCTCGTTATGGCGGAGTCCCTATCTCTGGCTGAGCCGAAGTAGACAAGCTCCACAGACAGGCCCTCCTTCTCGAAAAGCCCCTCCTTCTCCGCCACGACGAAGGGCAGGGCGTCTACTACGGGCAGTAGGCCGATCCTCAGCTTGGGGGGCGGGGCCTGGGCGGTCTGGAGCAGGAAAAACGCAACGAAAAAGACCACGGCCGCGGCCAGGAGAGCTGGGAGTAGCCAACGTGGCATAGGTGGAGCATTGCCCGCAGTTTTAAAGTTTGGTTAAGCGGTTTCTGCGGGTTAAAGCTTGAAGAGCGCGGAGAAGGTGCCCAGGCCGAGGGCCTCTCCGATGAGGAGGACGCCGAGTATTATCGACGCCGCGCCCACGGCGTATTCGATCTTCCGGCCGAGGGAGCCCCACCTCATGCTCTTCGCGGCGCGGCCCGCGCCCCTCCTTACCGCTACTATAAGCAGGTAGATGACGAGGGCCAGGCCGGCGGCGTATGCGAGAGTCGCGGCGAAGAGGAGCAGGTAGTTGCCTGTCAGCGCCGAGGCCACCAAGTTCGCCACCACCACGGCGCCGAAGAAGGGAGCTATGCAGGGGGTCCACACGGCGCCGAGGGACGCGCCGAGCATGAAATCGCCGGCTCTCCCGACGCCCCTCTTGGAGGCCTTGTAAGCCGAGGTCTGGAATCGGGAGGCCCAGATGACGAAGGACCTGTTTAACCTCTCCACCACCAGCACCGCCCCCATCGCCACCAGCAGGACCCCGCCCACCGCGTATAGCACGACGTTGACCACCTCGCCCACCCAAGCAGCCACCGCTGACACCACTGTGGCTATCACGGCGTAGGACGCCGCCATGCCGGCCAACACAAGCGGCAGGCTACGCCTAACGAGGTAGGTGGTCGCCGCAATTGTCAAAACCGGCAGGACGCAGGGCGAAAACACGCTGACAACCCCCGCGGCGAAGGACAGGGCGATCTGGGCAAACGCCTGCGCGCCCTCGCGCGCGGCGGGTTGCTGTGTCTGCTGTTGCGGCGTCGAGGTCTGTTGCCCGTAGGCCATGTCTAGGAATTTTAGGAAGGTGTCTGGGTCGGCGGCGCCGATCATCACGAA
>JAVVGH010000066.1:0-5743 GCA_032249215.1 Pyrobaculum sp. | reverse complement strand
CCGCGTTCACAAGGGCGACCCTGGCGCCTAGCTGAGCCGCCTTAACCGCCGCGGCGACGCCGGCGCTACCGCCCCCCAGCACAACCACATCATACATGCCCCGGGACTTCCCAGAGCTTAAAAATCTTTAAAAAAGACGGAGGTGAGTACCTCGCTACGCCGGAGACTCCTCCCTCTGGTATGTGGACAAACGTACTACAAAATTTCAAAGTCGTTGAACTGGCCTGCGTAGGGCTCCCAAGTCACCTCCTCTACTCTGCAGTTGAAGCCTCTGCACAGCTCCTCCACGAGGCGTCTTATCCTCTCCGAGTCCCCCTCCAGCACCACCTCCACGCGGCCGTCCGGGAGGTTCTTGGCGTATCCGTTTAGGTCTAGCGCCTTGGCCTTAGCCCGCACCGCCGGCCTAAAGCCGACGCCCTGCACCTCCCCCGCCACGTAGACCCTGGCGCGGCCCGGCTTCTCCACGGTCTTGCCCAGCCCGCCGAGGACTCTCTGCGGGCTTTCCAGCTTCTCCCTCAGCTTCTTGCTGGATATGTACTGAAGCGTCGGCACCACGAGCCTGCCCTCGCCTCTGCCCAGCACCCTCCCCACCACCATCGGCTTGAGGTGTGGCATCTTCTCCAGGCGGCTCAACACCTCGTCTACAAGCCGCTTGTGCAGGAACAGCGCCACTGCGCCGTTGGTCCCAGCCGTGGCGTCGGGCATTATGTAGTTCTCCGCGGCGAAGAGAGACAGCTTGGGGTTGAGGAGGGGTATGTCGAAGAGCTCCACGTCTACGTTGGCCCGCTCAGCCACCTCCTTAAACACAAAGACGCCGGGGCCCGACACGTCTATCGTGGCGGCTATGTGCCGCTCCGGATCAAACCGCTCGCCCAGGTCGGGCAGGTGGTCGTAGATGACGCGAGCCACCTCTACGTTGGGCGTGGCCATGAGCTCCAGAACCCTCCTCTTCTCTTTCTCAAACTCGTCCACCGGCATAACCTGCTTCTCAAACTCCTTGTAAAGCCCCTCGTCTGTGTGGATGGCCACGTAGACTGTGAAGTACGCCAGCTCGCCGAAGGGCCGCGTAACTATTATATAGAAGTTTTCGTCTATCTTGTCGTAGTACGTGGGTGGCTCCCTGTCGAGGTGGGCATGGGCCGTGGCACCCAGGAGGAGGTAGCCCCTCTGCGGCTGGGGCGCCTTGATTAACTTGCCGAGAGACGAGGCGTATTCAAGCATTCTGCGCTCCACGCGGCTGTGGTAGGGCTCAGGCGCGTCGTAGACCGGGGCTATGTGTACCTCTTTGTAGGCCCCCTTCACGTAGAGGTCGTTGAGGGCGTTGTTCACCGCCACGGCGACTTGAAGAGGCGAGTCGAAGTCCTCCATGGGGTCTATCACCTGTATGGTGTCGTTGTTGGCCAGCAGGTAGCCGGGCCCCCTCTCTATCTTGAAGAGGTCCACCATGTAGAACTCGGCGCCGGGCTTGGTGCTCACAATGCTGTGGGCCTTGCCCAGCCACACCCGGTGCCGCGAGGAGCCCAGCGCCTTGTAGAGCTTAGCAGCGTACTCGGCGAAGCGGTCCGAGGAGGCCGCCTTGGCCATGTAGAGCTGTACCAGCACCACGGCGAGGTCCGGCGCCAGCTTCTCAAGCTCCTCCGGGTCGACATGGGGGTTCTCGGCATTGAGGAAAAGGCGCCGCATCTCCGCACCTGCGCCGGGCATAATCGCCGCATCTTCCCTCGGCGCGATGACGAGGTTCAGCCTCTTAACCTCGTCTCTGAGGAGGGCGAGGGCTGGGTAGAGGACGTTGTAGAGGTCGATCTTTACGGAGCACCCCAGCGACAGCGACTCCAGCGCGACGCCTGCCTCCCTATACAGCCTAACCCTCTCCCTAAACCTCTCGAGGCTCATCGCCTCCTGATCACAATCCTCCAGACGCCTTTCCCCACCTCCTCCACCGCTATAACCTCGTGGCCCTCCCGCCTAGCCACAGAGGGCACGTTTTCGCAACTAGGCGGGTTGTCGGTGATGACCTCGATGATTGTCCCCGGCGGCGAGTTGCGCAACTCCTTCAAAGTGGCCAGCTGGGGATAGGGGCATACGTAGCCTCTCAAGTCAAGCCTCTTCACGGCCACCTCCATGGGTGCAGTTCAGTTTTGTGCTTAAAAACACATCTAAAGGTGCAAATATATCACACCTTCACTTGGTTTGTGGAATAAAGCATTTATAGGGCCAACGGGGCAGTATATAATGCTGGCGGTGAGCTACGACAAGGTTGTATCAACCCTGTGTCTATGCGACGTGGTGGCGTACATAAAGGCTCGGGAGGGGCGGGTGGTGTTCCCGAAGGAGTACGCCGGCAGGCGGCTGGAGGAGGTAGTTTCGGCCTTCCGCGGGGTGAAGCTTGCGGCGGAGAGAGGCGGCTTCACCCACGTCTTCGTCGTGAGGCCGTCCGCCGTGGAGAAAAAGCTCAAACCTGTTGCCGCCCCGGCGTAAACTTCCAAGGGCAGACTTGAAATAAAAGATTTTTTCCACAACTACACAAATTTGCATGCTGAAGTTGATTTCTGCCTGCCGCCTCGATGAGGACCAGTTGCTCTCTGAGGTTTTGCGATATATAATACTCAAGGGGCCCGCCACCGCCTACAGAATCGCGCGGGATCTCAACCTGCACTTCACCCAGGCGTACAGAAAGGCGGCCCGGCTGGAGCGCTTCGGCATGGCTAGGCGGGCGGCTAACCATAGAGGCAGTATGTTCGAGGCCACAGAGAGGGGCATCGTGATGTGCTACTACTTCGGATGCGACAACTGGGAGATCTTGATAAATAAGCTGGCGGCGCGGCACAGGCTCCCCGGGCCGGTCTTGAGGGCGTTTCTAGACACGTATCTCGACCACTTCAAGAACGACGCAGTTGTAGAAGACATACCCGTCATGGCGTTCTACGCTGCCTATAGGGGTATGGAGATCCCCCAAGAGCTGGCGTCTGCAGTCGCTAGATTTCTGCCGAAGGCGGCCCACGTTTCTTACTGATTGTTAGCAAAATTTTTTAATATCCAACACGAGGGGCCTATGCCAGTCAAATGTCCAGGGGAGTACGAAGTGGCGGGGAAAAAGATCCTTCTAGACGAGGACTGCTTTATGCAGAACGCCGAGGACTGGGATGAAAAAGTAGCCGAGTGGCTGGCTAAGGAGGTGGAGGGCATATCGCAGATGACGGAGGAGCACTGGAAGCTCGTAAAATACCTCAGGGAGTACTGGGAGACCTACGGGTCGTGTCCCCCCATCAAGATGGTGACTAAGGAGACTGGCTTCTCCCTTGAGAAGATCTATCAGCTGTTCCCCTCGGGCCCAGCCCACGGGGCTTGCAAGGTGGCAGGTGCGCCGAAGCCCACAGGTTGCGTCTAAATAAGCGCTTTTAAACGCGGAAATTTTTTAACTTACCTAATTTATTCAGCAATGCGGATAATTTCTCCGCGGCCTGTCGCAGTTGACGCCCTCCCCTGCCGAGCCCCCGATCTAGAGGTTCTGGACCTCCTCTCTTTTCTCGTGAGAAGACCCGCCTCTGCGTACAGAGCCGCAAGCGCCCTCGGCCTCTCGCTCTCCACGGCCTACGCCAAGGCCGCGAGGGCGAGACAACACGGCCTGGTGGAGGCCAGGGGACGTAGCCTCCACATAACTACGAGGGGCCTCATATACTGCCTGTGTAAAAACTGCGAAGAGAAACGGCTCGTCTTGGAGAGGCTCATGCAGAGGTTCGAGATAAAGACGGACCCTGCGTACGTAGAGGCCTACGTATATCTGTTGCTCAAAGCCCTCGAATCCCTCTCTATGCCGCTGGAAGAGGCGCCGGTGGAGAAGCTCTGTAGCTCTGCCGCCCTCGTGCTGGCGGTGCTGAGGAGGGCCCCCCTCGGGGAGCTCCCCAAGTTCCTCCAGCTGGACTGGGGGATATATTCGGCGGCCCTCCCCGTGCTTGCCGAGGGCCTGGCCCGGCTTGGCCTCGCCATGGATCTAGGCACGCACTACTACTTCCCCGCCTTCGGCCTCGTGGTCTGCAAGACGCCGTGTAGCGGACACTGCACGATTCGTGCTGAGCTCAAGGCAGTGAAAAGGAAAATTCGGCTGAACCTCAGGTCCTAAAGCCCAGACAGCAACAACGCGCTTTCTGTGGCGAAGGCCGCGGCTACGCCGGCGGTCAGAGCCAGCCAGAAGCGGGGGCTCGACACGCCGCCTAGTTTAGACATGGCGCTGAGGTTCACGTGCAGTAGCGCATAAACAAGCGAGGCCTCGGCGGCGGTGCCCAACACGGCGAGAAAAGTCTCACTATATATGCCGAGGTAGTACACGGCGGCGCCCGGCACAACGGGCAGGCCAGCCAGGAGAGACAGACCCACGAGCAACCTGAGGTCGGCGCGGGCCCTCCTATCCCCAAGCAACGGGGCGGCTATGCCGAAGCCCTCGGTGGCGTTGTGCACGGCGAACCCCACGGTGAAGAGAAGCGCATCAGCCACAGCCCCAGAAAGCAGGGCGCCGGCGATCGCGAAGCCCTCCCCCACGTTGTGGACGCCGTAGGCCAAAGCCACTATAAATGCCGTGAGGAGGGATTGCGGCATGCCTCTCGCCGTCGCCCGCCTCTCAACCCACGAAAGCAACAAGAAGACGCCGGCAAACACCGCCGTGGTGAGCACAGCGTCCCGCAAAAACAGCCCAAAGGTCTCCCACTTCGCCAAGCTCTCCACATACTCAGCAACCTCGGCCCCTATCTCCAGCGCTATGTAGGCAAGGATGCCGCCTGCAAAAGCCTGCAACGCCCCCAAAGCCGTCTGCGAAGCCCGCCCCCTTAACGCATACAGTAGCGCCACGCCTGCTAAGACCGTAATCCCGGCCACGAAGCCGTATATCATGGGGGTGTAATCCGCCATGACACCCTATATGTTATTACTATTTAAGCATTAACAATGTAAACGAATCCGAAACGACTTCTGAAAAACTTAGGCGAAAAAGTTTCCGTATATACTCCTTTTTGCTTTAACTAAGTTAATACAAGAGACGCCAGCGATGCAACGTATCGTTTCCATTAACAGAAACGCCTGGAAGTACCCGAAGGAGCTGACACCTCACGGAGACGCCCTTGCAACGGCTGAAGCTCCGCCCCTAAGGCGCGACTGCCGAAAAAACTACGCCCATCGGCTTCAGCGCACGGCACCTACAGGCGTGACAAGTATTAGCCGTCCACCGCAGTCTGCTCGCGACTAGCCACATCTCTACTCTGCCGTCGGAAGATTAGACGCCGTAGGCCGTCGCGCAATGAACAGATAGCCGCGGCTGGGGGCCTCCACAGCAACCTGCAGGCGGCGCTCCCGGTCTATCTCTGCTTAGGCATATCACACTTATATCGTCGGTAAATTTCATCAAGCAGTTCCCTGAACCTGCGCCGCAGATACTTGAAGTAGACGACGCCGGAGCTTCATATGGCGTTCTGATCATAACTATTGGCTCGAGCTCGCGACTATCCAGAGTAAGCCGACGACAACTACGTCGGGATTAGACGATAGACGTCCAGGAGGAGCTGGGGCTACACTATATAAATACAGGAGTTGTTTTATATATGCGGCGGTATGAAGTCAAGGGGCCTTGCCCCGAGCTCGGGATAGTGCTGTCTAGACTGGTTGCGGAGATCTCCCCAGGCGAAAGCGCCGTGGTGGTCAGCAAATGGCGCTACGTCCTTACAGATATAAAAAACGCGGCCGGGCTCCTCGGGCT
>JAVVGH010000065.1:0-5802 GCA_032249215.1 Pyrobaculum sp. | reverse complement strand
AAGACGCATCTCTTCGACGCCTACGGCTACAGAGAGTCAGACGTAGTGGAGCCAGGCGCCGAGTTGTCGCAGGTTTTTGACGTAAAGGGCGTGAAGGTGGGGTTCGCCGTCTGCTTCGAGCTCAGGTTTCCCGAGGTGTTCAGGGAGCTCGCCTTGGCGGGCGTCCAGCTGGCCGCCGTGCCCGCCGCCTGGTACTCCGGCCCCCTCAAGGAGGAGACGCTACACGTCTTGGCCCGGGCACGCGCAGTGGAGAACGGCATGTACGTCGCGGTGGCCGCGCTTTACGGCCAGAGGTTCACCGGGCGGTCGCTGGTGGCGAACCCCTTCGGCGTTGTCGAGGCTGAGCTCGGCGCTGGCGAACGCTACAGGGAGGTGACCATAGACCTCAGCCTGGTGGAGGAGGCGAGGAAAACCGTTCCCACCTTAAACCTCAGGCGGCCGCGTCTTTATAAATCGCTTTGCGGAGGAAAAGAGACGTGATGAGCATGGGAACGGCAGAGGGGTGAAGACGGCATGATTAGCTGAGCCCCGGCTCAACAACGCCGCGAGCTGGTCGGCATCGCCGGGACGCCGGATCCCCCGCAAGGAGGTATTACCTGCCCTTACAGCTCATGTGGATATAAAACTGTCCCCGCCTCTCGAAGCCGGGACCCGGCGGGGATAAATAGGCGGTGCAGTCGGGCAGTCCAGCCTCGATAAACGCGGCGTGTCTATTTCTGCAACTTTCGCAGGCGCCGCAGTGCGCCTCCCCCGACCTGTAGCACGACCAGGTCTCGTACACCAAGTCGCCTACCTCTTGGTGGCACTGCCTCAAGAGGTGGGACTTTTTTAAACCCTCTCTAGAGGGCGTCCAGATCTCCACGTCGCGTTCCGACCTGAAGTGGCAGAGGTGGAAGGCGGTCTGTAGCGCCTCTATGCACTCGGGGGAGCAGTCTGGATACAGGGGCTCCCAAGTGTCCTCCCTCGGCCTTATGTCGTCGTAGTGGGAGCCGAGCGCCACATAGACCTTGGCCCCAGTCATGCCTCTGATGGTGTATGCGTAGGCGGTTGCAACCGCCGCCATAACCACGTTGCGAATAGGCACAACCACAGTTGGCGTGTACTCCTTTTCGACCGCCACGGAGGCGTCCGTGAGCTGGGTGCCGCGCCAAAGCTCGCCAAGCGCCGAGAGGTCCACCACCCTGTGCTCCAAGATCCTCCCCCAGCCCCTCTCGGCGGCCACCTGGTCCAACTTTTTAAGCAGAACCTGCGCCCTTTCAACCTCCACAGTTGCCTTCTGGCCGTAGAGAAAGGAGATGGCATGCACGTCGCATCCCCTCTTTAGCCAAAGCGCCGTGTAGCAAGCGCTGTCGGGTCCCCCCGAGACAACGGCGACTACCCTACAGGGTCTCGTCGTCACGGCGTTGTCGGCACCTCGGCCGCGGCCAATTCCAACAGTATCGCCCGCTCAAAGCATAGATCTCGTATGGAGAGCACGCCTACTAGTTCGCCGTCCTTGTTAACCACCACTACGTGGCGTATGTTGTGCCGGCGCATCTTCTCGGCGGCGACCCACACGGGGTCTGTGTCAAGCACCGTGATCGGCTTGTTGGCGATCGCCATGGCTGGCCCGTCTAGGTCCCGCCTCTCGGCCACAGCCCTCAACACGTCTCTTTCAGACACGACGGCGACAGGTCTCTTCGGGTTGTCCTTAGCCGTGAGCACGGCGAGTCCCACGCGGTTTTTAGCCAGCTCCACGGCCACCTCACGTATGGCGGCTGTCTCCGGGAGGGAGACGGTGGGCCTCTTTAAGAGGTCTGCCGTCCTAATCATGCGTTTCTCCTCGGCCTAGGTTTATATATGTTAATATGTGTAAAGCACGTCTACAGGGAAGTCGACCTCTATGTTTAAATCTCGGCGCGCCACAAGCACGGAGGCCCCAACGACCCGCGCCTCCGCCTTGTTGCAGAGACCCACGAGGGCCTTAAGGGTCTTCCCGGTACGCGCTATGTCGTCTACAATGAAGACCTTGGCGCCGCGCTTAATCTGCGTCGCGGGGATATATAACGTGACGGGCCTCCCCTCCCTTAGATATGTATATTCGTAGTTCTCCACCCCGGGCTCTCTATACTGCTTAGCAACGACGAGAGAAGCCTCGAACCTAGACGCCGCAGTAACCGCCAGAGGTATGCCGTCTGCCGCCGCCGTGAGCACCACGTCTACCCGTAGGTCCGGGAACCTCTTGGCCAGGTAGACCTCGTAAAGGCGCCAAAACTCCGGCAGATTCACAAACGACATGTCCACGTAGGTTTCGTAGGTCTTCACCCTGGCCTTAACCACCGCGGCTATTGGGTAGGTCTCCTCAAGCTTTTTCAAGATTTCATGAGCCGTCTCGACCGAGGGGAGCATATCGCCGGTCACATACCGCGAAAGAACGCTCTCCGGCAGGTCAAGCAACGAGGAGAGATCTCTGTAGGTGACCCCAAGCAACTTCTTTACCGACTTGAGATACCCCACCGCATCTAGCTGAGTCCTAAGCCCCTCTATCCTCTTCACATTTGGAAAAACCGGAGAGAAATTAAAAAATCGCCTAGACGAGCTCCCTCCCGATGATGTTTCTGGCGATGATCAGCTTGAGTATGTTCTCGGCCCCTTCGGCGCCGACGTAGTAAGACAATATGCCCAGCAGAGACCTCGCCACGTTGGTCTCCTTGAAGTAGGAGGCGCCGCCGAACCACTTCATAACCTCCAGCGCCGTCTCCACGGCCAAGCTCACCGCCAGGTACTTCGCCGCGGCGCCCGCCGTGGCGACGTCTTGCAACGTAAAGGCCGAGTCGCCGCCGTAGTGCCTATCCGCGACCCAAGCCGCCTTATACACAGCGAGCCTAGCCGCCTCAAGCCTGGCGTGTAGCTCGGCGAATTTGAAGCTTATCCCCTGGTAGCTCGCGATGGGCTTGCCGAAGACGACCCTCTGCCTGATCCACTCAAGACCTCTGTCTAGAAGCCACCTGGCGGCTCCTATAGACGCCGCGCCGATTATGGTGCGGGCTAGGTTGAAGCCCTCCATGGCGATTTTAAAGCCGCCGTTGAGCTCGCCAAGCATAAACGCCTCCTCTACGGGGAGCCCCTCCAACGTCAGGTAGCCCGTGGGGAGGCCGTGCCGCCC
Source organism: Pyrobaculum sp. (assembly GCA_032249215.1). Taxonomy (GTDB): domain Archaea; phylum Thermoproteota; class Thermoprotei; order Thermoproteales; family Thermoproteaceae; genus Pyrobaculum. The sequence continues at coordinate 2,657 of JAVVGH010000065.1, read as the reverse complement.
GATCTCCTCCCAGTCTCTGTGCGAGAAGCCAGGCGTAACCCTCCCCTTTCTCTTAAGGAGCGCGAGAAACACCGTGATGCCCCTGTGCCTATCCTCCAGCCTGCCCGTCCTAGTTATGGCTATAACGCCTCCGCCGTAGGGCAGATTCAGCATCGTCGTGACGCCGGTCACCATGTTCTTCTCGCCGTACAGCCTCCACAGCCCGCCCTCCTTCACCGCCTTGGTCTGGAAAGACGCCACGTCGCTCCCGCCCTGCGGCTCCGTAGAGCCTATGCCTATAAACGCGCGGCCCGCCGCAACCTCAGGCAGAACCTCCTCCTTCACCTCCTCCCGCCCATACCGCTGGACCATATAAGGCCAGGCGGTTTCCAGCAACATGTACACAGGCGTGGCGAGAGACGGATCTGCGTAGGCCAGCTCCTCCGCCGCGAGCGCCGCCTGGAGGAAGGTCCCGTCCTGCCCCCCGTATTTAGAGCTCAAGGGGATCCCCAGCAAGCCGGCCTCGCCGAGACGCGCCGCCACCTCCTCAATAGGCCACCTACCCTCGTCTACCTCAACCCACCTCGGCGCGATGACCCTCTCCGCGAAGGACCTCACGGCGTCTAGAAACAGCTTATCCTCCCTAGAGAGACCGAAGTCCATATATAGATCTACGTACCCTAATTAAATGTTGACCGTGGAGCTTCTACAAGACAGCTTCTCCCTCTACTACAAGGGCAGGAAAATACCGGCGGTGCCCCTATACGCCACGCCCCTCCTACACTACGTGCAGTACGTGGCGCCCTACGTCGCGAAGAGGCTTATAGACGCCGGGATACGGAGGTTCCACATGCGGGACGCCAGGGCGGCCTGGATAATCGAGCTCGCCTGCGGAGGCATGTGCACCCACGCGCAAGACGGCGACGAGGTAGAGGGCCTCCTCGAGGAGGCATACTACAACCTCCTCGCCGACAGGCTACTGGCCTACGCCGTCTCCGCAGACGCAGTCGTGGTGCCCTGCGCAGACCCCGCGCTTGCCAGGGCGCTGATGCGGCGGGCCAGGGAATACGCCCCAGACCTCGCCACAATAGCCTCGCAACACGGCGGGGAGTGCCCAGACGCAGACATCCGCCACACGCCACGCCCCATCGAGACGCCGCTACCCCTAGGCCCCGCCTCCCGCGCGGCGGTGCACACAGCCATCTGGGCCCTAGAAGAGGCAGTAGCGGAGAGCCCCCTAACCCCCCTCCTCGACTGGGAATGCAACAACGTTTAAAACTTAGCATCCACCGGACATAGTGAGCTGGCGAGCCGTCCACGTCTTCGTCGTCGTCACGGGCTTCCTGGCCTCCTCCCCGCCCTAAAGGGTTTGGGCGGTTCATAGGCGCCCTCGGCCCCGCCTTCAGCGGCCCCTCGGGCGGGGGTCATGGAGCTACCCGGGCCAGCACCGCGGGTCATCCGCCCCCACAAGGGGGCCAAACTACACAGACGTCTGTTTTTTAAACTTTTCCCATCCCCGCCCTAAAGGGCGAGGCTTTCGATTATTTGTAATAGGCGCTGGGATCCTGGGCCTGCCTATAAAGATTGGGCTGAGCGGGGCGGGCTTTCTGCCCGGCGCGGCGATGATACTGATATCCGCCGCGTTTCAGGCAATAACGGCGCTCTACATCTTGGAGGCCTTGATAAACATGAAGACGCCGAAGGAGCTCACAGGCACTGCGCAGGAGGTGCTGGGCAGGTGGGCCGGTCTGCTGGTCTACGCCAGCCTCTTGATATATCTGCTAGGCGCGTTGACGGCCTACGTCACATTCGGCGGAATAGCGGTCGAATCCCTCACAGGACTCCCCTTCTGGGCAGGGGCCCTCGCCTACTGGCTAGCCGGGAGCTACATCGTGTGGCGCGGCGCTAAGTCAGTAGGCACCTCGGAGCTCGTCATGGTCTTCGCCTTCCTAGGCCTCCTAGCCGCCGTAGTGGCCGTCCTCGTCGCATCGCCGCACTTCAAGACGGAGAACCTCGCCTGGGCCGACTGGGGCAAGACCTTCGACGTGTACGGAATAGCCATCTTTGCATACGCAGCCCACTTCGCCGTGGCTTCTGCATACAAGGAGTACACCGGCGACGTACGGAAATTCGCCTGGGGAGCCGCCTTGGGGTTCCTCGCGCCGGGGCTCGCCTACGTGGCGTGGACGGCGGGGTTCATGGGAGTCATAGACAGACACGAGTACTACGCCACGTTTATAGGCGCGCTCTCCGGCATGGAGAGACACGGCCTCTCAGGGCTCCCCGCCCCCGTGGCGGTGGCCGAGCTGGGGAAATTCGGCTACATGTGGGTCCTCGGCTACATCTTCGGCTTCCTCACCACCTTCACTTCCTACATCGCAGGCGCCTTCACCCTCGGCAGAATAAACGAGGAGCTGGGCGGCTGGCGCATAGGAAAAGCCGCCAACTTCTGGATGCTCACAGCCCTCCCACCGCTGGCGCTTGCGCTGAGCAGACTAGCCGCCTTTGAAGAAATACTGAGCACCGCCGGCGACATAGGCGCCTCCCTCTTCAGCGGGATAATACCAGCGCTGATGGGCATAGCCATACGGCAGAGAAAAGGCAAAACCATAGCCCCCGGCGGGATCCCCCTGGCGGTGGCCGTCCTCCTCTTCTACGCCGTCGGCTTCGCCTACGGT
>JAVVGH010000064.1:0-5868 GCA_032249215.1 Pyrobaculum sp. | reverse complement strand
GTGCCTAACCCAAGCATAATTGTGGTGGGCAAAGTGGTGGAGCGGGGGGTGAGGCTATGGGAGGCGGCGCGGAGGTTGTCGTTGTGAGGATTAAGGAGGGGCCCTGCCCCGGCGACGCCCTCTGCGTATCAATAGGCGGGGTCGTGCCGCGGCGAGGAGTGGCGGTGCCCGACGGCGACTACCTGGTGGTGATGAGCCCCGCCGTTGCGCAAGCGGTCAACGTGAGAGAGGTGGCGAAGCGGTTCAAATGTGTCATCTGCGTAGGCCCCTCCACTGCGGCTGCGGTGGGTGGTTGCGTGGTGCCCCGCGAGTATACCAGCTACGGCGTGGCCCAGCTCATCAAAGCGCTGGCGCCGGGGAGGACTATAGTGCTTCGCTCAAGCTCCGGCAATGACGTGTTGAAAAGCCTCATCCCCGACGTGGTTGAGGTCCCAGTATACGACGTCGTAATCGACGAGGCGAAGCTCCGCGAGGCCGCGCAGATTGCCGCAGGCGCCCGCGCCGTGGTCCTCACCAGCTCCGCCGCGGCCGAGGCCGTGGCGAGGCACCTAGACCTCTCAGACAAGCTCGTGGTGGCCATAGGCGCCATCACGTCGAAAAAACTAGCGGAACTCGCAGTACCGCACATAGTTGCGGAAGAGGCCACGATAGAAAGCTCTGTGAAGACGGCTTGGAGATATCTGAGAAAAAAGTAGGGTTTACTATATCCCTATTAACTGACGCACAGCAGATACTAGCTGGTCCAGTATGTTGTTGGTGGAGTTTTTGAAGCCCAGTATCTGATTAACCGCGCCCTGAACCACGCCCGTTACAGTGAGCGCAAACGCGCTTATGAGCGCCACCGCCACCAGCAACAGCAGGACCTCTTCGACGAGTACCGCGCCCCTCACGTAATATACTGCTCAATATAAACTTCTTAAGGGCAGGCTCTGGGGGGCAGTTTTATAAAGTAGGCGGTGTGTGGGGTTATGCGAATCCCCCTGTGGGTCGAGGCCTCCCGCCTCAGGGTTTTAGTTTTCGGCGGCGGCTCCGTTGGGACCCGGAGGGCGAGGTTTTTCCGCTCCGCTGGGGCCGAGGTGAGGGTGGTGGCTAGGGAGGTGTCGCCCGAGCTGGGGACGCTGGGGGTCGAGATCAAGCGCGTGGATCTGCGCGTGTACGACCCCTCGCCGGACATCCAGTGGGCCGACGTGGTGGTGATAGCCGTCAGCGACGTGGAGCTGGCGGAAAGGCTGTATAAACTCGCCGACGGCATGGGGAAGCTGGTAAACGACGCCACAGACGCCTCCCGCACCCACGTGGTGGTGCCCTACGAGAGGGAGGTCGCAGGTCTGAGGATTGCGGTGACCAGTGAAGGCGCCGCGGGGACGCCGGCGAGGCTCTCCCTAGATGTAATCGAGGAGTGCATCAAGAGGAGTTGGATACCCGCCTTCTATGAGGTATACAGCATGCTTAAGAAGGAGGCCAAGGCTTGGATCCCGGACGCCAAGCAGAGGCTCCGCTTCTACCAGCAACTGGCCGAAGACGGGGTCTTCACGTCTCTCGTCAAGAGCGGAGACTTGGAGGGGGCGCTTGCGAGGGGGCGGGAGCTCCTCGCCGCCCTCTACAAAGAGCTTAATAGACAGACGTAGTGACGACTTGGTGAGGACAAGAACCCGGCCTGAGAGATGAGGAGGGTATCCTGCGCCGAAGCCCACCTCCTCGCCGAAACACATAAGCATACGGCCGCCGGTCGGCGTAGACGAGCTAGAGACGGCATTGGTTACGGCGGCTGACGCCGCCGGCCCCGTCCTCCAGGAGGTCTCCACTGGCGAGGTCCTCCAAAGCGCCTCCGCAGAGGAGACGGCCGATGCTTCAGAGAAGCTGATTCGGATCGTCAAAGAGAAGACGCGGATGTCGGCGGAAATAGAGCTGGAGCATAGAGGGGACGTACACAACGACGTATTGAAATGCTAGACGCCTTCTTGCAAAAGTTTCTTGTGCCCACGCCATCTGGCTGGGAACCGGGGGCTGGGGTCGGCGAGTGGACAACCCCACGGAGAGGCCCCGGCGGTATGATACAGGCTGGTGGTTTTCTGAATGTGATGAGCCGCCGATGGTGTAGATGTGGGGCACACCCTTTGCCGATGTTTACGCCTTGTGGCGTTATTTCCATAGTTCTAATAGGAGCTTCTTAAGCGCCAGGTGTTTGTCGAAGTTTCCAGTCTTTATCCAGCGTCCACACGCCTTATACGGCGAGAGGACGTAGAGGCCGTATCGGCAGACCACCTCCTCCACGGCGGTGTAATACGGCTTGGAGGCGACGATGATGACCGTGGAGCTCCTCGCCATCCTCTCGACGCCCTCCACAACGCCGACCCGCCGTGCCCACCTCTTTATCTCCTCAGGTGGTAAACCGCTGAGAGTCTCGTCGTAGGGCTCCAGCACCTGGTCCTCGTGGACCAGCCCATATTTCGCGGATATGATATAGAGCGATACAGGCACGCCATGCGCTCTAACCTCGTCTACGGCCTTCGCCACGCGCTGAACCGAGGGGCCCCGGTACAGCAACCTCGCGGGGGCGGCCACGCCGAGCTTCTCGCCCGTACAGTTGGTAACTACGGAAAACACGGCCGGAGATTTTATTAGAGGGTTAAAACAGTTCCCCATGGACTTCACGACGGCGTTAGTGCTGGGCGTGGTGCAAGGAGTGGCCGAATGGCTCCCCATAAGTAGCAAGACGCAGATAATGCTGGTCTCGCAGATGCTGCTGGGAGCATCCCCACAGTTTGCCTACTCCTTGGGCCTCTTCTTGGAGGCGGCTTCGACCCTGGCGGCGTTGATCTACTTCAGGTGGGTATATCTAAAGATCTTGAGAGGTCTCCTCGGCGACAAGGAGGGAAGGAGATGGCTGACCTACGTCGTGGTGACCACCGCGGTCACGGCGCTGGTCGGGGTCCCGCTGTATTACGCGGCGAAGAGGTGGCTCCTCGTCGGCGCGGAGGCCGGGTGGCTCATGGCGGCGCTGGGAGCCGCCGTCATCCTCAACGCAGTTCTGCTCCAGGGGGCGAGGTCTGCCGCAGGTCTCAAGTCCTTCGGCGACATGACGCTGGGCCACATGGCGTTGGTGGGGCTGGCCCAGGCGCTGTCTGTCCTCCCCGGGCTCAGCAGGTCGGGCTTGACCACCACAACCCTCCTCCTGCTCGGCTACAGGCCCGACGAGGCCTTCAAGGCTTCCTTCGTGCTGGTCCCCGCGGCGGGGCTCGGCGCCACTGCCCTGGCATACCTCTCCGAAGGAGCCGCCGTGGCCACATCGGAGGCGCTGGCCGCCTTCGCCATAGGCGTCGTTGCGAGTCTAGTCACAATAAAGGCTCTGCTGGTGTTTGCAAGGAGCAGACACGTGGTCTTGGTCAACTTCGTGGTTGGGGCGCTGGCGGTAGCCGGAGGCCTTCTAAGTGCTTTTGTTGGTTAACGCCGCGACGTATCTCCTCGCCCCATATATAAGCAAGGCCTCCAGCGGGATCTGAAGCCACTTCACAAGAATCTGGCCCCAGATAATCTGAAGCTCAGGCCCAAAGGCCAGCGAGATAAACACCGCAGTATCAACCACCTGGGCCACCAAGGAGGAGCTGTAGGCCCTTATCAAGACATGTAGACGAGGCCACTTGGTGACTATGTAGACGTCTACAGTAGAAGACACGAGGTAGGCAGTAAGCGAGGCCACGGCGATCCTCGCCGAGGGGGCTATGACGGAATCCACAACGGCGGCTCTGTCGGCGAACCAGGCCGGGGGTGGAAGGGTGGAGGCGCTCCACGCCGCAAACGCCACAGCGGCTTGAAAGAAGAAGCCCAGCCTCACGGCGCGGAGGGCGAACCGCCTCCCGAAGTATATCGCCATGGCGTCCAGCACAGCCACGTTTGTCATAAATATGACGGTGCCCGCCGGCGCGACGCCGACTCCGTAGTCCACGAGCTTATTCGCGATGAACTGCGCCGCCGTCAAGCTACCGAAGAAGAGGCCCACGAGAACTGCGTCTGCCCTCTCTCTCCACAGCCGCAGAAGCAACAGATAGAAAAGGTAGAGTGCCACCCCGTATCCCCATGCTATAAACAGGGCGAGCATGGCGTCTAGACGAGGCGCATTTAAAAATATAAAGCAGGCATTTGTCGAATTCGTGGACTTCCTAACCGCCGTCAAGAGGTCCGTGGAGCTACGCCTAGCCACGGAGCCTCAGCCGCCCGCTCGCACGGCGCCGCTGGTCGACTTCGTAAAGGCGCTCGGCGACTTCGGGATAATCGCCGAGTACAAACGGGCCTCACCCCGCGGCGTCGTGAGGCTCGACCTACCCCCCTGGGCCTACTTCGCAGAGCTACAGAACTCCGCCGCGGCCTACTCAGTGTTGACGGAGCCCTTCTGGTTCCTCGGCGACTACCGCTTCATCCCCATGGCCAAGGCCTTCAAGCCCGTGCTTATGAAAGACTTCGTAATAGACAGAAGACAGGTGGAGATGGCCTACGGCTACGGGGCAGACGCCGTCTTGATAATATACAGGCTTGTGGAACGGGAGAAGGCCATGGAGCTGGCGGAACACGCCGAGAGGCTGGGCCTCACCCCCGTCGTCGAGGTGGACAATGTACAAGACGCCAAGGAGGTGGCCACCTGGGGCGGAAAGGTGGTAATTGGCATAAACGCCAGAGACTTACGGACCCTAGAGGTGAGCCTTCAAAAGGCCTTCGAGATAGCGAAGGCGCTTCGAGGCGACGTGGAGTTCATAGTGGAGAGCGGCATCTCGCGGCCAGAAGAGGCAGAGAAGGCATGCCTCCTCTACGCCAGGGGGATCCTCGTGGGGACAGCGCTCATGAAGAACCCCCAGCTGGCCAAGGAGCTGAGGGCAGCCGCCGAGAGATGCCTCGCGAGGCGGTGATGGACAAGCTGAGAGCCGCCCTAACCTCGCTCCTCGCAGGCCTGGCGGTTACCACGCTCAAGCTGTTGGCCTGGACCCAGAGCTCTTCCGTGGCCATCCTCGCCGACGCCGTGCACTCAGCCGTCGACCTCCTAGCCGTCACCATAACGTACCTCGCCGTAAAGGCAAGTCTGAAGCCGCCGGATGAGGAGCACCCCTACGGCCACCACAAGGCGGAGGCCCTAGGCGGCGTCGGCGGGTCGCTGGCTGTGTTGGCGTCAGCCGCCTTCGTAGCCTACGAGGCCGCCATGAAAGTGACGCATTGGGAGCCCTACACGCCGACTCTAGTGGGGATAGTCGTAATGGCCGTGGCCATATTCATAGACTTCAACAGAGTCTTAGTACTCCGCCGCTTCAAGGGGGTCTCCAGGGCGCTGGAGGCCGACGCCATCCACTTCGCCTCAGACTTCGCCTCCTCCTCAGCGATACTGGCGATGCTAGTAGCCGGCGCGGCGGCGTCTATGTACGCCCCGGAGGCGCTCATGCGGTGGGGCCCCGCGCTGGACGTGGCCCTCGCCGCCGCGATTACCGTGTACTTCGTGAGGCTGAGCCTAAACCTCCTTAAATCCTCCGTGTCGGAGCTGCTGGACTACGCGCCTCCCGACGTCGTCGAGAAGACGAGGAGGAGGGCCCAGGAGGTATCCGGCGTCCGCACCGTGAAGGCGGTAAAGGTTAGGAAATCCGGGGGCATATACCACGCCGAAGTGACAATAACCGTGGACGAGAACCTCACCATAAGGGAGGCACACGAAATCGCCGACAAGGTGGAGAAATCAGTCAAAGAGGAGCTCGGCGGCGATGTGTCAGTCCACGTAGAGCCATGCGCAACCACTCAGAAACCCCCCGAGTCACACCCCTCAACTACCTCTAAACCCCCCTAGCACACTCGGCAATGCAGCGGCCTGCCCAAACCGACAAGATAATAACC
>JAVVGH010000063.1:0-5958 GCA_032249215.1 Pyrobaculum sp. | reverse complement strand
TACGGCGGAACGCCGACGCTTTTGTGCACAGCCATGCGCTCGTCGAAATGCGCCACATAGACTCTGCCCAACCGGCCGTACATTCTCAGAAACTCCCGGCCCGGCTTCCCCACGACTTTGTTAAGCACGACGCCTAGCGCCTTGTCTCTGAGGGCCGCGTGCAGGACCTCCACGGCGTGGAGAGTCTCGTAATCCTCGTCCACCACGTAGATCACTCCGCCGCACCTAAGCAGGGCCTTCAGGTGGGGCCTATCCGTGAGCTGAAACGCTGGAAAATCAACCACCCTAAATTCGAAACTACTTCCGCCGTCAAGAGGTCTGACAACGCCCGCGGAGAGGCCGAACACAGCCCGCCAGACGTAGGCGAGGATCTCGGCAAAGGTCGTCTTGCCTGTGCCGCCCTTGGCTCCGCTCGTTACGCAGATATCCACATTTCTATTCTCGCTTTATAGCCTCCTTTAGGTGCTATTAATCGCATCTTAAGATGTGGAGAAGGCGTATCTACGCGGCGAGATCACGCTCGAGGAATACCTCAGGCTGTATTATCTAAGGCGGAGGAACCCCCTCCTGTATCTCCTAGTTAGGATCTATCACTTGCTGTGACAGAATTCCCTCGCTTTTTTTCTGTCTCTAAGGCTTAGCCTGTACCCGTCTTCGCCATCGCTGTAGTAGTTCTTCAGAGTTTCGACTACCTCGAACCCGGCGGCTTTGTAGAGCCTAAGCGCCACCTCGTTGCTAACCCGAACCTCTAGGAAGACCTCGCCCACCCTTCCCTCGGCCAGCAACTTAAGAGCTGTGCACAGCAACAGTCTTCCAACGCCCCGCCTCCTGTGTTCGGGGTCCGTGGCGATAGATATGACGTGGGCGGCGTCGCCCTCTATGCAGGTGATTATGTACCCCGCCACCTTGCCGTCGGTTGTGTATACGTAGGAGTTGTCGCGGCAGTACGCACATAGAAACTTCAAAAGCTCCACGCTGTAGATGTCGTCCGGCTTGAAGGACCTTACCTCGACTTCGTAGATGCCTGGTATATCCGACGCTTGGCATCTCCTAAGCACTGGGGGAAGAAGCGCCGCGGTTTTAAAGCTGTAGGCGTTTGGATTTTAGCTACAGCACATATAAACAGCGTCGCGGAGTTGTATGTGTACGCCTTCGTTGACTTGCCTTTCAGCCCCTCGGGCGTGACTCACCTAGTCAGACTGCACAGATCTGTGGGTTTTGAGCGGGAGTTGCAGGAGGTGGCGGAGGTCCTGAAGGTGGCTAAGGAGGGCAACAACAACGTGCTGGCGGTTGTGGTGGCGCCCTACGGCTGGGGCAAGAGCGAGTTGCTGGACGAAATAGAGACATATGCCGCCGGGGAGGGATTCGACGTGGTTAGAACAGCGCTGTCGCTCGAGGGCGAGTTCACCATAGAGGTGGCCGCTAAGAAGCGGGATAAGCCGATGCTCGTGCTGATCGACGAGGCTGACGAGATCTCGCGGATCGCGGCCGCGCACAAGCTTGGGGCGCTCAGCGACGAGAGGTTCGTAAAGCTTGTACAAAAGGTCGCGACGTATATAAGGGCGTTGCTGGAGCCCCGCTCATACAGGCACCTGTTGGGCGACCCCGAGAGGTTCAACAAAATTGTAATAGTAGCTGCGGTTACTCCACAGCTGTACTACACCATCTTGAAAAACGTGGTGCCGGACGTCTTCGACATAACCAGCGGCAGGGTATACCGCGAGATCGTCCTAGACACCCGGTTCCCCTTCTGGCAGTTTGTAGAAACGGTAAAACAGAGGCTATTGGCCTACTCCTCGCAGGAGAGGCTTAAGAATATCGAAAACGGCGAGGTAGACCCCCTGAGCCCCTTTACGCTTCACGAACTGGCAGCAGTCTACCACCTCGCCAGGAGGAAAGGCGAAGTTGCGCCAAGGCCTCTGATGAAGCTGGTCGCGAGACTTTTCCAGCTGAAGAAGGAGGGGAGGCGGCTCGCCCATCTGCTCAGGGAGGAAGGCGTAGACCCAGACCTCGACGATGAGGTACTAGAGCAGGCATTTGCCGGGGTGCCGTACGCCGAGAAGACCCCGTACTCTAAGGAGGTGTATCTCTACAGAGTTCCTTACGAGGACAAGGAGGCGCTCAACGTCCTTAGGGAGTACGCCGTTATGAGAGGCAAAGACCTAGATCTGAAAGACGTGAAGAACCTGTCGTACGAGCCGTATCTATACTTCACGTTGCTGGAGCAAGGCAGGCTGTTTGTCTACATGGCGGCTGAGGAGGAACTGCGGCTCGACCAGTACCTGGTGGGCAGGAGGTATCTGGTGTCAGACGACGTGGCCAGGCTGGTTGGGTGGGACGAGGTCCAGACCGTGGCGGCCGTGGCGAGGGAGATGAGCCAAAGACTTGAGAACCCGCTGACCATCCTCGAGGAGGTGGAGCACTTAATCGGCGTAGACGGCATACGTCTGCGCTTCTGTTGCGGCCACGTGAATTGGCATAACAACATGGGCATACGGGAAGCATATGTCTATATCCATGTAGATAGAGAAGACGAGCTGAAAAAAGCGGTAGAAGGCGTTGAGAACGTAGTATCGCAAGGAGTGGTAAACGGCTACGTCGTGGACTACATCAACGTGTTCATAACCAGCAAGGTGTTGCTAACAGAGACGGTGCACTCGGCGCTGGCCCCGCTCATGTCTGCCTACTGGAAAAGGCTCTACCCTGAGCCGGCTTCGAACTACGTCACTCTGCAGATATACGGCGCGGACAAATTTGAGAAGTTGAAACATGAGCTGGTCCGCCACGCGGTGGACAAGTTGCTGAAGAGAGAGGCGAAGCCGCCGGAGTTTGTGGACGCGCTACGCTTAGGCAGGGAGAGGGCTAGGGAGAACCTGTTGCGCTACACGCTCGCCCTGAGGAGGGGGAAGGAGAAGAAGCAGGTGGCGCTGATAAAAGCCGCGGAGGCGCTGGACGAGGGGCAGGAGGTGGAGGGCTTAAGGACGTATCGCCAAATAGAGGAAATCCTACTCAACGCCTTCGAGGAGTCTATACATGAGAAGGAGCTGAAGTCGCTGGTCAACCTCCTATTCCCAACAAACCTCTGGCGCGAGATGAAGGAGGACGACGTGGTGGAGTTGATGAAGCTCAGAGGCGTCGTCGTTCCCGCAGGCGACAGGCTGTATAAATACAGGGAGGACCTCGCAAGGCGATACCTGGCGGACATCCTCAGGCAGATAGAGACCCTCAGCGAGGTCTCTGTGGAGAAGCAGACGCCGCTCGGCGTGGTGAAGCTCACGAGGACATTAGGAACAGCGCCGATTGACACCTCGTTTAGAGACAGGAGGACATACGCCAAGGCTCTGAGAGAGGCGTTGCAGAGGCTACTAGAGGCCGAGGAGAGGTTTAAAGAGGCGAGGGAGGAGCTGGAGAAGGAGGCGGAGGATAAGGCGAAGCTCCTGAAGAGGATATCTGCAGTTCTGGAGAAGTATCCGCAGAGGTCTAAGTTCATAGAGCTGGGAAGGCTTGAGGAACGGGACGTAAAAAGAGAGGAGGCAATAGCCCAAAAGGCCGAAGAGGCGCTGAAGATATGGAACGAAATCAAACACGTGGTGAAGACCCTTAACTCTAGGCTGGACGTAGAGAGCGACTTGGCGACGTTGCTGGGGCTCCCGGAGCCCTGGCTGGATGACTACGTGGCGAACCTGAAGCTCTACGCGGCCGAGCTTTCCCGGAGATACGAGAAGTATCTAGAGCAGGAAAAGGCCAGAAAAGCCGCCGCCGAGTGGCTGAGGACAAAATTCGGAGTGGTCGGTGACTTGGACAAAGCCCTCGTCGAGGTGGCGTCGAGGCTAGGCGTCGATAAGAAACTGCTGGAGGCGGTGGCCCGTCGCGGCAGGGGGGCCGTCCTTGACGTAGACGAATTAGCGAAAGAAACAGGTCTAGACAGAGCTAAGGTGGAGGAGGGGCTGGAGAAGTTGCACAAGGCCGGCGCGGTGGAGAAGAGATATGTCGCCTAGAGTTCTCGTGCTTAGAGATGGCGAGGAGGAAAGAGAGGGGTTTGACGTCATCATAGATGCCAGAGGCACCCCGCAGTTCTTCGACGTAATCATATTGAGCGGGAAAGAGCTTAGGTCGGTGGTCGCCACCGGGTCTGTGTCTGGAGGCGTCCCAATAGGCATTGGGAAATACACCAAACGCACAGTCGCGGCTGTGGCGGGAGGCAAGATATACATAAAGGGAAGGCCTCTATCTTTGTATGAAGAAGCGGGTCTTCTCGAAAAGGAGCTCTCCGAGATACTCAACAAGACGGGGATGGATACAGACGCACTCCTCAGGAAACTCAAGGAAGTGATTATCTCGGAGAGACGCAGATACAAGAGGTCCCAAACCTTGGCGCTAATCAATCAGTACTTGTCAGGGCAACTGGATTCTTTGCCGCTCCACCTAGTGGACTTGATAGGGAATATAGACCGGGAGACCCTACGGAAGCTCTTTGACAAACTTATAGAGGAGGTTTATTGATGCGGGAACTGCTGGCGGAGATTCTGAGATACGTGGAGCTGGAACACGTCCAAGGCGTGGCTGAGGTGCCGCTGCAACTGAAAGAACTTGTAGTTCCCTGCAGCGGCGGGGGGAGCTTGGACTACTACGCGGTGGACTCGGGCTACGTCGTGAGGCGCATAGGCGCTGCCGACGTTTTGATTCAAACTGTGGTGGCAGTGGGGAGGGATATCAAGAGGAGGTTCGTTATGCAGAGGGTGGCGGAGGACCCGCACCGGGAGGCGAGGAGAAACGAGCTTCTGTTTGCCGAATCGATAAGCGCCGACATAGTGCTAATCGACGGGCCGCTGACGCCGTATGTAAACACGGCGAGGGTCATAGGGGTGTCTAAAGACCCTCATCTGGCCAGATATGGGCCGAGGATCCCTGAGAAGGACAAAAGAGAGGCCTTCGTGAAGCTTGCGAAGGCTTTAGGCGAGAGGGAGGTGGCGGCTCTATTGCTGTCTGCATCGACGCCAGGCTCCTATTTAATCCCGGCGGATTTAGGGGGTCTCTACGGGACTTTTTTCAAATCCGACTGGGTGGTTTATGTTGAGTATCCAAAGCATATAGACGCCAGCCGCTTATGTGCCTTATTTAGGCAGTACCCAGTAAGGCTGAGGCTTGCGCATCACTTGGCCAAGGTAAACAGAGAGTATCTGAAAACGGTTGGGGCCGTCCTCTCGGGGGTGTTGCGCCCGCCCCCCCGGCCTAGGGACTTGTTATAGCCCCTTATAGACGTATAGGAGCTGTGTAAGCGCCATGTTTATACAGTCGTCAAGAGAGTCAAAGTTATACTTCTTACATACTCTACGTAACTGCTCCAGCTCTTCCTCAGAAACAGGTATGATGACTTGTTCCATGTATTGAGACACGGCGGGAGATTTATACCCCCTTTACAAAAAACGTACACGTAAACATATATATACAAGCCCCACTCGACCCCCTTAATGAGAGGTTTTTCGCCTCGCATCTCCGCGTTGAGAGAATCGCCAACCCGGAAAATCGACGAACTGCGGGAGAGGCTGAAGAGGGAGAACAGAGACGTCATACTCCTCTCCACCGGTCAGCCCAGCATCCCACCTCCGAAGGAGGTGAGAGAGGCGCTCGCCGAGCTCCTAAAAGTCGACTCCATGGAGCTTTACGGCTACACCCCCTCACAGGGCGTTGCCGAGGCTAGGCAGGCCGTTTCCGAGGACTTGAAGAGACTGGGCGGGCTCGACGTACCCCCCGAGCAGATAGTCCTAACCGCGGGGGGACAAGCCGCCATGTTCTCAACGCTCGCCACGTTGATAGAGCCAGGCGACGAAGTGGTGGTTATGGACCCCACCTATTTTGGCTACCGCCCCCTTCTTGAGTACTTCGGCGCATCCATAAAGCGCGTCGTAACCAGGCTGGAAGACGGCTTCCAGCCTGACCCCGAGGCGCTGAAAACCG
>JAVVGH010000062.1:0-6031 GCA_032249215.1 Pyrobaculum sp. | reverse complement strand
GACCTCGCCGTTTACGTCGATTCCCATGTCCTGCGCGGCGCGCATGATCGATAGTTTGAGCTTCTGTGGTGAGAAAGATTCCGATGAGCCGTTGAGCTTAGCGACTGTGTACATCACCTAATTCTCCGTTTTTTCATAAATATGCTACAGCTAAAAACAGTTGGGGGGAGCTCTCTGTAAGTTTTCAATACGCCTGTATTAGTGAGAGGAAGTCGTCGTCGCCGAGGATTATGCTCTGCTCCTCTGTTACTTTGTCCAGGTATCTCCTGCCGGATTCCCTCAGTGTGGTATACACGGCGTCTGCAACTTCGTTGGGTACTGCGGGCTTTGGATGCGGCAGGCCGAGCCTGCCGAGGGTTGCCTTGGCCAGTATCCACATCTTGACGTGGCTTTTCTCCACCTCCTCAACGTCGATGCCGAGCCAGTACATCTCCCTCACAAGGCCAAACGTGAGCAGTTTCACCAGGTGCTCCCAGTGCTCGCTCAGAAGCTCGCCTTCTTTTTCCCTTACTCTTTCTAAAATCTGTTGCGTCTTGCGTTCCTGTAGGTGGTACCTAGCCCTTGAGAGGACCGAGACGAG
Source organism: Pyrobaculum sp. (assembly GCA_032249215.1). Lineage (GTDB taxonomy): Archaea > Thermoproteota > Thermoprotei > Thermoproteales > Thermoproteaceae > Pyrobaculum. The sequence continues at coordinate 5,451 of JAVVGH010000062.1, read as the reverse complement.
GTCTGGGTCCAGGACAGGTTTCACAGACTTATACAGCATCACCGTAGCAAGCAGTGCCTGGCTCGCCATTATGCCCCTGACGAAGTTCTCCACAGCCTCGTCTATGTCGAGCTCCTTCTGCGTTTTTCCGTCCCTCAACGCAATCACGTCGTCTGGCTCCACCGGGTCCAGCAAGATGAGCTCCCCGTTTTTAAAGACCGCGGGGACGCTCAACACGTATCGTCTGAGGTATGGGAAGTAGGGGACGCCGACCATCTCGAACTCAACGCCGGGGGCTCCTCTTAACGCCTTATACAGAGTGTAGGACGACTTGCACGTGTGGTGTAGCACTATCTTTATCATAACCGATGGGAGTGGCGGCATTTTTATCGATTTTCGGCAATCGTTCCCCTCGTCACCGCTCAGCTAAGACCAATGTCGCCACCGTTAGAATGTTTTTAACTGGTTTTTGTTTTTAGCGTCGTGATATTCAAGAGGTCCAAGCCTAAGCTCACCCCAATAACCAAGACAGATGCAGTTAAGAGGTTGCTGGAGCTGGCGCCGGTGAGGCTGGGCAACGGCGACAGAGCTGTCTTAGTGTTTTTCGACTTGAAATGTCCCTTCTGCGCCAGGCTGTTTAGAGAGACCGACGAGACGCTTGTGGACATGGCTGAGAAGGGCTTGATAACCTACGCCATGTGTGACTACGTCGTGCACAGAGATGCCGAGCCTCTCCACAGAGCGCTGAGATGCGTCTCAGAAAAAGAAAGACTGCAGTACATAAGAGAGGTGTTCAGCAGTAGAAAGACCGAGGCGAGGGATTGCCCCGAGGGCAATCTGCGTGAGTGCGAAAAAGCAGCTGAGGAGGTCGGCGTGTATGGGACGCCGACTCTCCTGTTTTACAGCTTCTCAAAGGGGAGGGGGTATATCCACTTCGGCTACATGACCCCCAGCGAGGTTCTGGAGGCCATCTCTTCCCTATGATCCTAGGCGAGGCGTCGGAGAGGTACGTCCTGCGCGACTTCTACACATACCTTCTCTTCGACATCCCAAACCCGCTTGGAGAAGTCACCGTGGTGCCACCTCCGCCGGGATCCTCCTACCAATTCGCCGTGTTGGGCGCGCTCATTGCGAAAATGGGCTACAGAGCCAGGGTGCTGAACATGCCCACGTGCAGGCGTGCGACCATCGTGCGTGTTCTGTCCCACGCCAGGGGCGAGCTCCTCTACGTCGGTTACGCCCATCGCCTAGCATATGCGGGGCCCGGCGCTGTGGTGAATCAGGAGGAGCCCACCTTAGAAAACGTGAGACGTGTGGCCAAGGGAAACGTGAGTTATCGCGTTATGTGGCAGAGGTGTCTAGGCGGTGAGACGTATCAGAGGGAGGTGGTGAACCTGGGGCGTCTGCCGGAGGCTCTCGGCATGGTTGAGGTCTGGCTAGCAGAGAGGCTCGGCAGAAGGTAGACTGTACACGTTGCCCCTTATCCTCCTCACGCTGTATATCTTCCAGGCGCCTGGGTTGAGTATTTTCAGCGCCACGTCTACATGGGGCACGTGGCTGTGGCCGTATATAAGCCAGACGTCGTCTCCGAGCGCCAGCCTCCTTCTTAGCCATCTGCCTATCTGCCCCCTCCTCGCGAGGTCGACGAAGTAGGCGGCCACGCCGCTTCTAATAAGCCTGTCGCCGTGGGTCGCCACCGCCTTTAAGGCGCCGTCTATTAATATCTCCCCGTTGTACGCCACGACCTCCGTCCCGTTTATCCTCTCCGTGAGGGGGCCGGGGAGCTGGGGGTCGTGCGAGGAGCTGCTGAAGGCGATGTAGAGCCTCTGCGGCTGTATCTGCAAGATCTCCATCGCCTTCTTTATTAGGCGCACCGCCTCGTCGCGGCTCACCTTCCTGTGTTGGTCATCGAAAAGGTCCCCCGCTATGACGACCTCGTCCGGGCTTAGCTTCTTTAGGCAACTCCGCAGTTCCTGCATCCTGGAGCTCGGGGAGCCGATGTGGACATCGCTGAAGACAAACACGATGCATGGCCCGCCGTGGTTTTTAAAAATGCGATCTATTTAGCAATATATATATAGAGGTAGGTTCTGCCCTCCATGCGCAGAGTCGCAATAATCGGGGCTGCGGGGAGGGACTTCCACGTGTTCAACACGGTGTACAGAGGGTCTAGGGAGCACAAGTTGGTGGCGTTTCTCATGACGCAGATACCTATACCAAACCGACGCTACCCGCCCTCGCTGTCCGGCGTCCCAGAGGGCATCCCCATATATACTTGGAGGAGCTACGAGGAGCTGACCCGCCACCTGAAGGAGTTGAGGGTGGACGAGGCGGTTCTTGCCTACAGCGACTTGTTGTACGAGGAGGTGGGCCATATAATCTCCGCTGTGCTCGCCAGCGGGGCAACCTTCAAGATACACGGCCCCAACGACACCTACCTCGACTCCATCAAGCCTGTTGTCGCAGTAACCGCGACGAGGACAGGCGCGGGCAAGTCCTCAGTGTCTAGGGAGGTGGCGCGCGAACTCACGTCGAGAGGCCTTAAGGTGGTCGCCGTCAGGCACCCAATGCCTTACCGGGAGCTTGAGGAAAACGTCGTTGAGGTTTTCAGAAAGCCGGAGGACTTGGACAAGCTCACCTTCGAGGAGCGGGAGGAGTACGAGCAGTATGTGGACATGGGAATCCCCGTGCTGGCCGGCGTGGACTACGGCCAGGTGTTGAGGGAGGCGGAGCGCCACGGCGACGTGGTGCTGTGGGACGGCGGCAACAACGACTTCCCGTTCTTCAGGCCTAACTTCATGATAGTGGTTACAGACGCGAGGAGGGCGGGCCACGAGGTGGGGTCCTTCCCTGGCGAGGTCAACCTGCGCCTAGCCGACGCCGTCATAATCACAAAGGTCAGCGACGCCGGGAGGGAAAACGTCGAGAGAGTTGTTGCTAATGTAAAGAGGGTGAACCCCAAGGCAACCATCACCAAGGCGGATTTGGATGTGTACGTCGACAGAGACATTGCGGGGAGGCGCGTCTTGGTGATAGAGGACGCCCCGACCGTGACGCACGGCGGCTTGCCCCACGCGGCTGGCTACATAGCCGCTGTGAAATACGGCGCGGTGGTAGTGGACCCCAGGCCCTACGCCGTGGGCGTAATCAAAAAGGTGTATGAGGAGTACGGCACCGGGCCTGTCCTCCCCAGCCTGGGATACACGCCCGAGCAGAAGAGAGACCTCGAGGAGACCATTAGGCGGGTGGATGCTGACGTAGTCTTGTTGGCCACGCCGGCTAAAATCGAGAGAGTTGTGAAGATAGACAAACCAACTGCGAGAGTCAGCTGGAGGCTGAAGGTGCTTGAAGGGCCCTCCGTAAAAGAACTGATAAATACATTCCTGGAGCGTCTCTAGACAAGCCTAACCTCGCCGGGAGCCGCGCCGCCCAGCAGGGAGAGAAGCTTCCGGAGGTAATACGCCGTTTTTACCAGCCGCTCCTCCTCCACGCCCGGAACCCCGGCCACAACCACCAACACGTCTCTCGTGGAGGGATCGATCTTGGTCTCTACGCTGTCTCTGTAGGGATAGACATGAAGTATCTGGCTGTCGGAGGCCAAGACAATTTGGTTGTCCAGCTCATAGGGCGAGCCTCCTATTGGCCGGAACACCTCCCCCTTCCTCGACATCCTTATGCGCAACACGCCGCCACGTATCTTGGCCAAGTCGTAAAGCCCTATGGGGACCATGTATTTTACCGACGCGGCGTTTCCCGCGTCCACCACGGGGCTTATCCTAGGCAGGGGCTCCCCCCTCAACACTCTTCTCAGGAGAGCCTCCTGGGCGGGCCTCTGCTTAGTTGGGTCTATCCCGAGGACCCTCCAGTAGAAGTCGCGGTACGCCCTAACGACTGGGTGGTCTTTCAAAGTCTCTAACGAAAGCGTCTGCCTAACCTCCGCAACCGCCATGCTTATCTCCTCCTCCAGCTCAGCGGTGTACCTCGTGTTGTCAACCCCAAGAACCACGTCATATGCAACGAACACGCCCAGCTCCCCCGCCTCGTTCACCACCGTCACAACCATAAGGGGGAATTGAGGGGAGGTTAAATGGATTTATGGCTCATTTCAGAGAGACCCGGCCCAATGCTTTTATAAGTCTTGACTTTTCAAGCTTGATGAGCCGCGAGTCGCTCGTGAAAGACCCCTCTCTAGCCGACAGGGGCGGAGAGCAACTGTACTGGGCCGAGAGAAACATGCCAGTACTTCTGGAGATCAGGAGGAGGTTCGAGAAGGAGAAGCCTCTGGCGGGCCAGACCGTCGCCGCATGTCTACACGTCACAAAGGAGACCGGCGTCCTCGTGCGGACTCTGGCTGCCAGCGGGGCCAAGGTGGTGCTCATACCCTCGAACCCGCTCTCTACGCAAGACGACGTCGCCGCCGCGTTGGCGCAGGAAGGTATTCACGTCTATGCCTGGCGCGGCATGACGGAAAGGGAGTACTACAACGCGATAGGGTTCGCGCTGTCTTTTTACCCCACCATCACTCTTGACGACGGGGCCGACTTAACTGCCACCATACACAAGCTGGGCCACGGAATTAGAGACCAGACTATTAACTACGTGCTTGAAACAGCCGGCTCAATAGATGTCGGGAGGCTCCTCGCCGGGCTACGCGGAGGCACCGAGGAGACCACCACAGGCGTGATAAGACTCCGCGCCTTGAAAAACGCGGGCAAGCTCCTGTATCCCATCATCGCCGTGAACGAGTCATATACAAAACACCTGTTTGACAACAGATACGGCACAGGGCAATCGACGTGGGACGGCGTGATGCGGGCTACAAACCTGCTCATCGCCGGCAAAAACGTCGTCGTGGCGGGCTACGGCTGGGTCGGCAGAGGGATAGCCATCAGAGCGAGGGGGCTTGGCGCGAGGAGGGTGATTGTGGTGGAGGCGGACCCCATCCGGGCTCTTGAAGCCGTTTTCGACGGCTTCGAGGTCATGCCCATGGATGAGGCGGCTAAGATAGGCGACGTGTTCATAACCGCGACGGGGAACATAAGGGCGATAAACCTAGGCCACATCTTTAAGATGAAAGACGGCGCCGTCCTCGCCAACGCGGGGCACTTCAACGTGGAGATAGACGTGGCAGGTCTTGAACGCGTGGCGGTGGCTAAGAAGACCATCAGGCCTAACCTTGAGGAGTACACGTTGCCCAACGGCAGGCGGGCGTATCTAATAGGCGAGGGACGCCTAGTAAACTTAGTAGCAGCCGAGGGCCACCCGTCGGAGGTCATGGACCTCTCCTTCGCGAACCAAGCCCTCGCCGCTGAGTACCTCGTGAGGAACAAGCTGGCAGTTGACGTGTACAAGTTGCCAGACGAGCTCGACCGCGAGGTGGCCAAGCTGAAGCTTAGGACCATGGGCATCGAAATAGAGGAGCTGAGCGAGGAGCAGAGACGCTACATAACCTCGTGGGAGTTGGGAACCTAA
>JAVVGH010000061.1:0-6163 GCA_032249215.1 Pyrobaculum sp. | reverse complement strand
TGGGATTGGCCGCCGCATATCTCTTAAGGGCTGAGCTGGGCCGGCTGGGGGCGGCCCTCCTCGCCGTGGCTGCAGTCGGCGCCATGGGGGTCGGGATATTTCCCGAGGACTACGGGGCGCCGCATGGGATCTCGGCGCTTGTAACATTCCTCTTCGGCGGAATTGCCGTGATGATAATGGGTGCTAGGAGGGGTGGGGTGTATAAGCCCCTTGGCATCGCCATGGGAGTCATCGCGTTGGCGGCCTTGGCGCTTTTTGTGCCCAGGATACAGACGCCGCTGGGCATAGGCGGGGTGGAGAGGCTAATCGCGTACCCAATCCTTATATTCTTCATACTCTACGGCTTAAGTGGCAAAAAAGCTGGTTAAGGTCGTCGCGGCGATTCCTCAGGGCCACCGCCACCTGAGGATGGCCCTCTTTTTTGACGACGGGGAAGTGGTGGTGCTGACGGAGGCGCTTGCCGCCGGCCTGGCCCGCGCCTACATAGACGTGGCGGCGCACCCCACGAGGAGGGGAGTTGTCCTCTGCGTCCAGGAGATACAAGGCAAGCCTGGCTACGCCAAGTCGCAATTAATCGAGTGCGGAGACGAGGAAGAGGCGATAAAAGAAATAGAAAACCTCCTAAAGCCCGCCGACTAGAGAATCGGAGGCCTGCAGAACACAAGCCGCGCAGAGGCCGTCTTTTTCACCTCTTCCGGATTAGCAGAGCCCGCAGTAGGTCTCCGCAGTGCTTGTTCTACGTTTAGCAGCTGGGCGGCCTCTCTCTTTATCTGCTCAGCCACCTGGAAGTAGGCAGTGCGAAAGGGAGTCCCCCCAAGCGCGATGGCCTCCGCGGTGTCTGACGACGTAGCGTAGTACCTCTCGGCGTCTTGTCTAGACTTGGCGCAGTTGAACTTCATCTTTTCCAGAAAGTCGGTAAACACCTCGAGTCCCTCCTCTGCAATTCTCAAAACAGCCCAGAGATGCCGCGTGGCCTCCTGGAGGTCGAGGCTGTAGCCCATGCCTATCTTCGCCGCCACGGCGTGCAACGCCACGAGGTGCCCCAGCGTCTCCGAAGCCCTGGCCCTAAACACCTCAAGCGTTACGAGGTTGCGTTTATGCGGCATGATGCTACTCGTCGAGACGTGGTCGTCTGGCGCCTCCACATACCCCACCAGGGGGCTGTTCCACCTTATGAAGTCGTCCACGGCCCGCGACAACTCGGCCAGGAAGGAGACCACGACGGAGGATAGAGTCAACGCGAAGAGCCTCCCCCCAGAGGCGTAAAGGGCGTTCTCCACCACGTCCTCGAAGCCAGCCAGCTTCGCAAGCCTCCGCCGGTCGATGGGAGTCTGGACTCCGCCCGCTGGTCCTGCGCCGAGGGGAGAACGTTTCAGCAAATCCTCCACGGCCTTAAGCACGTGGAGGAACTCGGCCGCAGCCTCGTCCACCGCCAGTAGGTAGTGGCCGAAGGTTATGACCTGCGCGGGCTGGAAATGTGTGAAGCTTGGCATGACGCAGTCCGCGTACTCCAAAGCCCTCTTCGCCAAGACGCATCTAAGCCTCTCCGCGGCCTGCCGCAATTTCCCAACACGCCGTAGGGCCGCCAGCCTAATCGCGGCGGCGACGTGGTCGTTACGCGACCTCCCAAGCCCAACCCAGCCCCCCACCTCCTCTCCCAGTTTGTCTATAAGCCACTTCTCCAACGCCTCGTGTACGTCTTCAAACCCGCCTTTGACGAGTTCGGCGGGGTCCACCTCTTTAAGCGCTTTAAGGATCGCCTCAGCCGCATCCTGCGGCACGGCGCCTACCTCGGCGAGGTGTTTCACATGCGCCTCCATCACCTTCACCACCTCCTCGGCGATCTCCACGTCGTCTTGAAGGCTGGACGTGTACCGCCTCACCAGCTCCCCGCCTCCGCCTATCCAAGAACGGTAGAAGCCCATCGACCTAATTTACGTGATTTCTATTCTTTCTGTTAAAAGCTCGGTGCCGCATCTCGGGCAACAGTAAGTAATTACGACGTACCGCCTAGTTTGATTCTTGCGGTTGCACTCCACGGGTTTCACTGGCCTCTTGCAGTTGGGACACACCACGGTTCGTTGCCCCATCGCCTGCTAGAAAAATGTATATTATAAAACCCTTACCCACTTATATAGACTATAAATTGTTGCCCTTACGGCGGCGGAGAGCAGTGAGGGAATGTAGACTCCACATTTCGATAAAGCCTCTCGCCTCCTCGTCGGTGGGATACCACCCTGCGCTGTAGTCGGCGAGCTCCCTGCTGTAGCCCCCGAAGGGCGACTCGCGGCCTACTACCCACAGGTTGCCGCGGTAGAGCTTAACCCTCACCTCGCCGGTGGCCCATCTCTCCATCTCCTCCGCCGCCTTCTCCAGCGCAACCCTCAGCGGCTCCACCCACAGCCCTTGATACACAAGGTCGGCCCACTGCGGGTCGAGGACGTGGTGCTTGAACCTAAGCTCGCGCGGGGTCAGGACGAGCTTCTCCAGATCACGGTGGGCGTGGTACAGAATTACGGCTGCCGGCGCCTCGTACACCTCCCGGCTCTTGAACCCGACGAGTCTGTTCTCTATGTGGTCAACGCGGCCCACCCCATTTACGCCGCCTATATGGTTCAGCGTCGCCACCAGCGAGGCGAGGTCCATCTTCTCGCCGTTGAGAGACGCCGGTAGGCCCCTCTCGAACCCTATCGTTAGGTAGGTGGGCTCCGCCGGGGCCTTCTCCGGCGTGACGGTCCACTTAAAGGCGTCCTCCGGCGGCTCCGCCATGGGGTCGTCCAGAGGACCGCCCTCGATGGATCTAGACCACAAGTTGTCGTCTATGCTGTATCTCTTGTGTTCTTCGCCTATGGGGAGGCCGTGGCGGCGGGCGTACTCGACCTCCTCCGACCTGGTCATGCCCCATATCCTCGCGGGGGTGATGATTTTTAGGTCAGGCGCCAGCGCCTTGACGGTAACGTCGAACCTCACCTGGTCGTTGCCCTTAGACGTGGAGCCGTGCGCCACAGCATCAGCGCCGACGCGCCGCGCCACCTCCACCACCTTCTCCGCAATAAGCGGCCTAGCCAAGGCGGTGCCGAGGGGATAAAGCCCCTCGTACATGCCGTTCATCAAGACGGCGCGGGATATGTAAACATCGGCGAACTCCCGCTTGGCGTCTACATAGAAGTGCTGGGCGGCCCCCGCCTTGTAGGCCCGCTCCTCCACCTTGGAGAAGTCCTCCTCCTGCCCGACGTCTACCGTGACGGTGTAGACCTCTGCGCCGAACTTCTCGGTGAGCCACTTAATGGCTACTGTCGTGTCTAAACCGCCTGAGTAGGCGAGGACGATCTTGCTCGCCCCGATTTACTCGCCATAGTCCTCCACGTCGCCCTTGAACTCCTCAAGCGTCGCGGACCCTCCCTTAAGCCTCACTATATACCTGGCGCCGCAGGTGGGACAGCTGGCGATTTCCCCGTCCATGACGTCTTCCGGCAGTTCAAACTCTGTTCCGCACACCTTACACTGCACCACCAGTTTTTGTGTTGCCATATGGGGGAGACCCCACTAGTATAAAAACTTTTTCCCACTATTACTTCTTTATAAACATTTACTATGAACTATATGTTTTTTACTATATGAGTTCCAGCGCCGTTGAGCGCCGCGTCTATGGGCGACTCCGCGAGGCCGTTTGCAATCACCACCTCCACGCCGAGCTTAGCCGCCTCAGCCGCCATGAGAAGCTTCCTCTTCATGCCTCCCCTCACCTCCTCGCTCCTCGAGAGGGCCTCCGCCTCCTCCGCCGTGAGCCGCGGCACCACCCGCCCCCCAATCAACACGCCGTCTACGTCGCTCAGCAGAAGCAACCTCTCCGCCCCAACCCTCTTGGCCACGTCGAAGGCCAGCTGATCCCCGTCTACGTTTAGAAGCTCGCCGCGTTCAGACACGGCGATGGGGGCAACCACCTTGAGAGGCGGCGGCTTCAGCTTCTCCGCGGCCACGTCGGTAATCCTCCCCACGTACCCCCCGTCTACCACCCTCTGCCTCCCCCTCTCGTCCACCACCAGCACCTTCTCCTTGCGCTTAGCCCTCACCACGCCGATGTCTGCGCCGGTGAGCCCCAGCGCCTCTACCCCCAGGGCGTGGAGCGCCGACACGATTTGTTTGTTGATCCACGACATGGCCATGACGAATACCTTAAGCGTCTCCCAGTCCGTGTAGCGGCTCACGACGCCGCCTGGGTGGGTGAGGAACCTCGGCTCCACCCCCATGCGTTTAAGTAGCTCGTTGACTAAGCAACCGCCGCCGTGTACCACCACGGATCTGTCAGCGTATTTCGGCAGGTTCTGAACTACCTTCGTCAAGTCCTTGCAAGCCACCGAGCCGCCGATTTTTATGACGATCATAGCGGCGCTGGGGGGATCTGCCTAAGCCCCTCCACCTCGGGGAACCCCATGGCTACGTTGAAGGCCTGCACCGCCTGCCCAGAGGCGCCCCGCACCAAGTTGTCTATGGCGGCGAAGGTGACGACGCGGTTGAGCCGCGGGTCCAGCTCGAAGCCCAGGTCCACTAGGTTTGTGCCCAGGACGTACTTCACGTTGGGGTACCGGGAGATGCCCAGCCTGTCGCGGACGATCCTGATGAACTTGGAGTCGCCGTAGAGGGCCCGGAAGTACCTCCACATGTCAACCTCCGCGGGTAGCGCCTCAGCGTAGACGTGGCCCGTGGCGAATATGCCGCGGACTAGATCCACGGCGTGGGGCGTGAAGGCCACCCTCACCCGCCTCCCAGCCAGCCGGCTCAGCTCCTGCTCAATCTCGGCGATGTGGCGGTGGTGCACAGGCTCATAGGGCCTAACCACGTAGGTCCTGAAGCTGTGTAGGTCAACCACCGAGCCCTCGGCGCCGGCGCCGCTGGAGCCGATCTTGGCGTCTACCACAGGCGGCACGTCGCGGATCAGGCCGAACTTGGCCAGGGGCGCAAGCATGAGGATAGACGCCGTCGCCATGCAGCCGGGCACCGCCACCAGCCTAGCCCCCACAAGCTCCTCCCGGTGGAGCTCCGGCTGGCCGTAGACCGCCTTCTGCAACAGGTCCGGGTACGGGTGGGGCTGGGGCCACCTGTACCACTCCACGTAGGCCTCCGGGTCCTTCAGCCGGAAGTCGGCGCTTAGGTCGAAGACTGCGACGCCCGACTCGTACAGCTTCGGCACCCACTTGACGGACTCGCCGTGGGGCAGAGCCAGGAAGACCACGTCGGCCTTCAACGCGGCGTCTATGGAGGGCTCCACGAACTTGAGCTGGGTGAAGCCCCTGAGGTTCGGGTGCACCCTGTATACGTACTCCCCCTTGAACTTCCGAGACGTGGCGCACACCACCTCAACGCCGCTGTGTTGAAGCAGTATGCGGAGGAGCTCCCCGCCGGTGAAGCCCGAGGCCCCCACGACGCAGACCCTCTTCATACCAGCTCCGCCACGGCGGCCGCCTCCTCCCTCGTCTCAATGGCCGGGACCGGGTCCACGTCAAGCACGTAGAACACCCCGCCGTAGTCGCCCAGCGTGACTCTGGCGTAGAGAAGCCCCAGCGACCGCAGAACCTCCGCCACGAGGCCTGTTGCGTTCTTCGCCGTTGCGAAGACCGGCACTAGGCGGTGCGGCTTCGGCACAACCACCGAAACCTTAGCCAGCGGGTTCCGCATATACATCCGGTGCTCCACCACGCTCTTAGCCCCCTCCACGCTGGTGACGGAACCGTCCAGCCCCACCCTCCACGCAGTCAACAAAAGCCACGGCCGCTCCAGCTCAACCTTCTCCACGGAGAAGTCGGACGAGACCACAGCAAACGGCGGGCCGAACTTCGGCAACCAGGCCAGCCGGTTCAACGCGGCGAGGACCGCGTCCGGCGGGTTGATGCTCCGCGGCGCCAAAGCCCCGTAGACCGCCGCGGCGTAGGGGTTCCTCACCCTCAGGAAGGCAACTCCGGGCAACCTGTGTACAGGCGTCTCGGAGACGTTTAGAATCACGGGGTTTAGACCTCTAGATGCTAAGGCGTCGGCTATATACTTCTCAGAAACCGTGGGGCTGTCTGCAACGACGTAAATCGCCCCACTTTCCCCTCTGGCCCCAGATCCATACCCCCCACATCAACCCACTATATAAACCTTTCTATCGAAACGGGGACGCGGT
>JAVVGH010000060.1:0-6194 GCA_032249215.1 Pyrobaculum sp. | reverse complement strand
TCTTCCAGCGCCTCTTGTTCCTCTAGTGTGGATAAGTCGCCGAGGGGTTGGCCTGAGGCGTAGGCTCTCAGCACTCTGCGCATCACCTTGCCTGTGCGGGTTTTGGGTAGCTTGTTCAAAATGACGATGCGGCCGATGACGGCGACGGGGCCTAGGGTCTTGCGTATGTGTTGAGCCACCTCCTCTTCGGTGATTTTGGCGTCCATCTTAGGCACCACGAAGATGCCTAGGACTTCGCCCCGTACTGGGTCCGGTATGCCGACTACCGCCGCCTCAGCCACGGCTGGGTGGGCTGTGAGTATGTCCTCCACCTCCCTGGTGGACAGCCTGTGGCCGGCGATTTTAATCACGTCGTCTGAGCGGCCCAGGACGTAGAGGTAGCCTTCTTCGTCCACGTAGCCGATGTCGCCGGTGAGGTAGTAGCCGGGGAAGGTGCTCCAGTAGCTTTTGACGTAGCGTTCTGGGTCTCTCCAGAGGGTGTGGAGGAAGGCGGGCGGGAGGGGCGGCTTCACGGCTACGTGTCCCTTCTCGCCCGGCGGGAGCTCCTTCCCGTCGTCGTTGAGTATGGCTATGCGGAGGGTGGGGTAGGGCAGGCCCACCGAGCCGTATTTGTAGCGGAACCCGCCCACGTTCATGGAGCCCGGCGCCGTGACGAAGCAGGCGGTCTCGGTCTGGCCCCATACGTCGGCCACCTGGCAGTTTTCGCGGCCGCGGCAGAGGTACTTCACCATCCAGTGGTAGGCCTCCTCGTTGAGGACCTCGCCGGTGGGGTACAGCGCCATGAGGGTATCCAGCTTGTAGCGGAGGGGCCACTCCTCGCCGTACCGCATCAAGAGCCGCAACGCCGTGGGGGAGAAGAGGATGTGGGTCACGCCGTAGGTGTCTGTGATCTCCCACCAGACGCCGGGGTGGGGGTAGTCAGGCGCGTCTTCGTACCACAGCACAGTGAGGCCGTTTAGCAACGGCCCGTGGACGCCGTAGTGGTGGCCGGAGATCCAGCCGATGTCGGCGGTGGAGAAGAAGACTATGTCGTCGCGGAACTCCTGCTCCGCGCCGGTCATGTGGCTGAAGGCGTATCTAATCCAGACCATGTAGGCGCCGTGGAGGTGGACTATGCCCTTGGGCTTGCCGGTGGTGCCTGAGGTGTAGAGGATGAAAAGCGGCGCCTCGCCCTCCACCCACTCAGGCTCCGCGTAGGCGTTGGGTGGGATTTTAGAGATCTCCTCCTGCCACAGGAGGTCTCGGCCCTTCTTCATGGGGACCTCTGCGCCTACGTGGCGGTACATCAACACGGCGACGTCGCCGCCCACGGCGTCCACCGCCTCGTCGACGGTGGGCTTAAGCGGCGTCACTTTGCCCCTTCGCCGCATGCCGTCGGCCGTGATGACCAGCTTGGCGCCGGCATCTTTGATCCTCTCCGCCAGGGCCTGCGCGCCGAAGCCTGAAAACACGACGCTGTGGACGGCCCCTATCCTGTTGACGGCGAGCATCGCCACCATGGCCTCTGGGATCATGGGCATGTAGATGGCCACCCGATCCCCCTTGCCCACCCCCAGCGACCTCAGGAGGATAGACAGCCGGTTCACCTCGCGGTAGAGGTCCCGGTACCGCAGGACCCGCGGCTCGCCGTAGGGGGTGGCCCAGATAAGCGCCGCCTTGTTGCCTCTGCCGCTCTTCACGTGGACGTCTAAGGCGTTGTAGGCGATGTTTGTCCTGCCGCCGACGAACCAGCGGTAGAAGGGCGGGTTGGAGTCGTCGTACGCCTTGGCCCACTTCTCCCTCCAGTACAGCCTCGCCGCCTCCCGCTCCCAGAAGCCGACGGGGTCCTCCAGCGACTTTCTATACACCTCGTAGAACTCCCGCGACATGCTACACCCTCCAGACGTAGAACTTCGGCTCGGTGAAGTACAGCATCGTCGACCTCACGCCCTCGCGCCACGCCAAGCCCGACATCTTGACGCCGCCGTAGGGCAGGGCGTCGAACCTCACGCGGGTGGAGTCGTTGACCATGACGGAGCCCGCCTTTATGGCCCTGGCCACCCTCATGGCCCTCCTGTAGTCTCTGGTGTAGACGGCGGCTTGGAGGCCGTACTTAGTGGCGTTGGCGAGGGCCACCGCCTCCTCCTCGGCGTCGAAGGGCACCACCGGCAGGACAGGCCCAAAGACCTCTTCTCTAAGGACGAAGGTCTCCACGTCGCCGTCGAAGGCCACCACGGTGGGGGCGTAGAAGAAGCCCCTCCTGCCCAGCCTCCCGCCGCCGATGAGCACCTTCCCCCCCTTCTCCCTGGCCTCCGCCACCGCCTTCTCCATGGTCTTCACCATCTTGTCCGAGATGAGGGGCCCCATGTCCGTGGCGGGGTCCATGGGGTTGCCCACCTTCAACGCCGCGGTCTTCTCCACTATGAGCTTCACCATCTTGTCGTAGACGCTCCGGTGTACGAAGACCCGCTTCGTGGCGTTGCAGTTCTGCCCCGCGTTTTCAAACCTGGCCCTCACTATCGTGGCGGCGGCCGCCTCAAGGTCGGCGTCTTCAAACACGACGGCTGGGTCGGAGCCGCCCGGCGCTATCATGAACTTCTTGCCCCGCCCCGCCGCCTTAGCCGCCACCTGGAGGCCGACGGCTGTGCTCCCGGTGAAGCTTATCCCAGCCACCTTGGGGCTGTCGATTAGCTCGTTGAACACCTCCTCGCCGCTTCCCACCACCACGTTGACCACGCCGTCGGGGAAGCCGGCCTTTCTAAAGATCTCCGCCATCTTCAACGCCGTGAGGGGGGTGTAGGAGGAGGGCTTGACTATCACCGTGTTCCCCGCGGCGACCACCGGCGCCACCTTGTGGGCGAAGGTGGAGGCGGGGTTGTTGTAGCTCTGGGCGCCGCCCACCACGCCGACGGGCTCCCTCAGCTCCACCACCACCCTCTCCTCGTTGCCCAGGGGGTACTCGTAGGCGTCTACCCGCGGCACCGAGCCCTGCAACACGAACCGCGCCTCCTCGGCGCTGGCCCTCACGATGCTGACTGTGCGCATCAGCTCTACTTCGGCGTCTTTGACGGGCTTGCCGGACTCGGCCACCAGGTTCTTCACCAGCTCTCCCCCCGCGGCCTCCAGCAGCTCAGCGGCTTTTATCAGTAGCTTCGCCCGCGTCTTGAGGGGGGTTTCAGACCACTTGAGGAAGGCGTCGTAAGCCTTGTCTATGGTTGCTTTGATCTCCTCGACGGTGGATTGGGGGAGCTCTGCCAATACTTCCTCGGTGGCGGGGTTTACCACCACCAGCCTAGTCATGCGGTCTACTCTCTAAAAATTTATAAGCCTTATCTTAATGAACCTAAATTTTAATTTTTACAATTATATTTAATTATGAAATGAAGAGAAGATTTAAATTGATAAATCAAACTAGGTTCATGCTCAGAACTGGGGAGCAGTACGTGGAGGGGATCCGGGAGAGGAGGCACGCCAAGATCTACGTAATGGGTAAACGCGTCACGGACGTAACCACGAACCTCTTTCTAAAACCCTCCGTCCTCTCTTTCAAGGCCACCTTCGACGCCGCCTTCCAGGAGGACACCCGCGACCTGGCCAGGGCCTTCAGTCCCTTCATCAACGAGGAGGTCAACCGCTTCGTCCACATACACCAAGGGCCGCAGGATCTGGTGGCTAAGGTGAAGTTGCTGAGGCGGCTGAGCCACAAGACGGGGACCTGCTTCCAGCGTTGCGTGGGGTGGGACGCCCTCAACACCCTGTACATAGTAACCGGCAAGATGGCCGAGCGGGGCGATGGGGTCTATAGAGAGAGGTTTTTGAAGTACCTAGAGCACGTGCAGCGGAGGGATCTGGCGCTGGCGGGGGCCATGACAGACGTAAAGGGCGTGAGGACGCTGCGCCCCAGCGAGCAACCCAACCCCGACGCCTACGTCAGGGTGGTGGAGGAGCGGGACGACGGGATCGTGGTCAGCGGCGCCAAGGCCAACATAACGGGGATCGCCGCCGTGGACGAAGTTGTAGTCCTCCCCACGAGGGCCATGACGGAGCAAGACGCGGCCTACGCAGTCAGCTTCGCCGTACCCCTGGACACCCCCGGCGTCGTGGTGGTGGTGGGCCGCCAGATAAACGACGCCAGGAGGATGGAGGGAGGCGACATAGACGGCGTCCCCTACATGGCGCACCACGAAGGCCTAATAATATTCAACAACGTCTTCGTGCCCTGGGACCGGGTCTTCCTGTACAAAGACTGGCGCTGGACGGGGCCGCTTGTGGAGATATTCGCCAGCTACCACCGCCAGGGATACGGCGGCTGTAAGTCCGGCCTAGGCGACGTCATAATCGGCGCCACCTACGAGCTGGCCAAGACAATAGGCGTCGACAACAAGCCTAATGTGGCGGATAAGCTGGCGGAGATGGTCTTTCTAAACGAGTCTATGTACAGCGCGGGTCTGGCGGCGAGCTGGGAGGGCAGTAAGTTGCTGAAGGAGGGGGGCTGGTGGGTGAACCCCATGTACGCCAACGTCACAAAACATCTCGTGGCCAGGTTCCCATACGAGATCTCAAAGCTCGCCCACGACATCGCAGGCGGCATAGTGGGTACCGCCCCCAGCGAGTTCGACCTCAAAAACGAGGAGATTAAGAACCTACTAGAGAAGTACCTCCAGGGCGTGCCGGAGATCCCCGCCGAGGAGAGGCTTAGACTTGTAAGGCTTTTAGAAAACGTCAGCGTCAGCGTTGGCTTCTTGATAGAGTCGGTCCACGGCGCTGGGTCGCCGGCGGCGCAGAAGATAATGTTCAATCGGCTCTACGACTACGAGAAGGCGGGAGAAATAGCCAAGGCCTTGAGCAGAGTTAAGGTGACAGTCAAGTGGCCTAAGGCGCCGGAGCTCCGGAGGCCTTCAGAGACTGAAAAACTTTAATGAATGTTTTTTAACATTTAAAATTCTTTAAAATAATTTCAAAAACTCTTAAAAATTTTCGCAACATGTCCTATATGGAAGTGTTGGAATACGACGTGGTCGTTGTCGGTTCTGGTCTTGCCGGTCTTCGCGCCGCCGTGGCCGCGGCGTCGCGCGGCGCCGCGGTGGCCGTCGTTACTAAGGTGGCTGGGCCCCGGTCGCACAGCATATCGGCCGAGGGCGGCATGGCGGCGGTGGTGCACCCCAACAAGACGGGCGACAGCTACGAGCTCCACGCCTACGACACGGTGAAGGGAGGCGACTTCCTCGTGGATCAGGAGGCCACCATCACCCTGGCCTACGAGGCGCCTAAGGAGGTGCACTTCCTCGACTCCATCGGGGTGCCGTGGAACAAAGACCCCGATGGGACCTTCTCTCTTAGGCAGTTCGGCGGGATGTCCAAGCCGAGGACCGTCTTCGCCAAAGACAAGACCGGGTTCTACATAATGTCTGCCCTTTATAAACACGTAAAGGGGTTCTCCAACATACACCTCTACGAGGAGCATCTAGTCACCCGGCTCGTGGTCAAGGGAGGCGCCTTCCACGGCGTGGTGGCGTACGACATGAGGCGGGGCGAGCTGAGGGGCTTCGCGGCGCCGGCCGGCGTGGTGGCCACAGGCGGCGGGGGGAGGATGTACCGCCTCACCACCATGGGGTTTCTAAACACGGGGGAGATGTACGGCTACGCCATGAGGGCCGGCCTGGCGCTAAGGGATATGGAGTTTGTGCAGTGGCACCCCACTGCCCTCATGCCCGCCGGCGTCTTGATAAGCGAGGCGGCGCGGGCCGAGGGGGCATATCTAGTGAACCGCCTCGGAGAGCGGTTTATGAAGCGGTACGCCCCGGAGCGGATGGAGCTGGCGCCGCGGGACGTGGTCTCCCGGGCGATATACTTCGAATGCATCAAGGGAAACGGCTTCGTCCATGAATCTGGTCTATGCTACGTGGGGCTGGACATCAGACACCTCGACCCCGAGAGGGTCAAGCAGAGGCTCCCCCTCCTCCTGGAGCTCTCAAAGACCTACGCCGGGGTCGACCCCCTCAACGAGCTCATACCTGTTAGGCCTGCCGTGCACTACTTCATGGGGGGCATCATGACGGACATAGAGGGGAGGGCCCTCGACAGAGATGGAAACTGGGTCCGGGGGCTGTGGGCCGCCGGCGAGGCGGCGTCCACGGGCGTCCACGGCGCGAACCGCCTGGGCTCCAACTCGCTTGCGGAATGCGCCGTGTGGGGGAGGCTGGCCGGCGAGGCGG
>JAVVGH010000059.1:0-6205 GCA_032249215.1 Pyrobaculum sp. | reverse complement strand
CCTCCCACCCTCACGACGGCTTGCCTACCCACGTTCTCCACCTTTACCAGACGCTCCCCTCCCCCCTCCACAAGATACGTCCCGTTGCTACTGCCCAAGTCCTCCACGACGACGCCGTTTGAAGTAACGATGAGGCGCAGGTGCCTTCTCGACACGGCGGGGTCCGGCACAATTACCTGGTTCTCCACGGCTCTGCCCACCGAGATTACGGCCCCCGGCGTGCCTACCTTGAACTCGAAACGCCTACCCACAAGGGATTCGACCGGGCTTTCAAGAACCTCAACGACCAAAGAAGCAGAGATGGATTCTTTAATCTGCGCCGTCTTCCTCGTGGTGGCTTCAGGCTTGTAGGCGCCGCAGACCTTGCACGTCAAAACATCGTCGCGGTTCTCCGTGCCGCATACAGGACATCTCCAAGGCATCACCCCCCGCCAACCGTCTTCCTTAAAAACGTAACTAGCTCGGCGGCTGTGGGCCTCTCTGCCGAGTCTAGGCGCAACATCTTGAGCAGTATTTCGTCAAGCCACGGGGGCACCTCGGCGTTGTAGGCGCTCGGCGGCGGGATTTGGTATCCGTTTTCCACAAAGACGTTGGGGTTTATGCCTGTGGCGGCTTCGTATATTACGCAGCCGAGCGAGTATATATCAGACGCGAAAGTCGCCATCCCTCTCTTCACCTCTGGCGCCGCGTAGGCAGGCGACATGTAGCTACTGCGCACGTACCCCCCGCTCACCACCTTCGCGATGCCCATATCGCCTATTTTCGCCGTCTTCCTGTCCCTGGTAAACATGATGTTTTCAGGTTTGATATCTAGGTGAACCACGTTGTGTCTGTGGATGTCGTAGAGGCCTTGGGCCAGCTGTCTAAACAGCTCCACCACCTGCCCCGCCGGCAACCTCCTGGCGGTTCTCAGCAGATCTCTAAGCGTGCCCCCCTCCATGTACTCCAGCAGAATATACGGCGGGTTTTTTAGATACTGAGCAACGTCTCTGTACCCAACCGCGGGCAGATAGACCTCGTAGGCCTTCACCACGTGGTCCGACTTTATCTCCAGGTATCTATTCATCTCTTGGCCAAATATGCGCAGTATACCCTCATCGCCGGCCAGCGGAGAGCCGTAGTCGTCCACGTAGCGTAGTATCTTCGCCGCGTAGACGGCCCTCCTCTGCCTCACCGCTAGGACGTAGCTAAACCCGCCAACCCCCAGGAGCTTGATTACCTTATATCTGCCGCCCAGCCAGGAATAGAGCCACCCCACGGGGGCTATAGGCGAGAGGTACAACACCCTTTTATACGTCAGTACGTAGGTCAGGACAAACGCGGCAGTGGCAACAAGCCCCAGGGGGTCTCCAGCCGCTAGTAAATACGCCGCATTAAGCGCAGCTACAGACGCCGCAAACAAAGGCAATGCATCCACTAGGGCCAACACGCTACCTGCAACTATAGACACCGATATGGAAGGCGTCGACGATAGGACGGCCGCCGGCACCAGCAACCAATATGCACGATCTAGTCTAGGCGGCTTAAAAGTATATATGTACATTAAAAACATGGACAAACCTGTAAACACGCCATCTACAATATAGTATATATATATAAACCTTTCATCCAAGTAGTACTCTGTAAATAAGAAAATCTTGACTATAACTGCAATAACAAACATGATCATTATAATGTTTTTGTATCTATCAAACAGCGCTCTGGAAGAAACCAGCGCCACCAACAAAGAATTCGCAAAAACCGCCACGTGGTCCACGGAAAGAATTAACAGGGACGCGGCGAACACGGCCCACAACAAGGCTACGTAGTGTCTATAGAGCCGCCAGCCGAACACCGCGGCTAGAAGTGCCGGCGCCGCTGTCAACGTGTCCCACACCGGCAACTGAAAAATGCGAGATTTAAGTATACGTCTAGTAGACGTAAACGGTTAATATATTTAATCTGCTATTCGAGAGGAGTCGGTGTTGTTTGACAGATACGGGAGGCCGTTCCTGAAAGTTCGGTACGTGGTCAACGACGAGTGCAACTACAACTGTGTCTTTTGCCACTTCGAGGGCCAATTTAGGCGACAAGGAGCTTACCTAACCGCGGAGGACTACGGATTCGTCTCGTCGGTTTTTGCCTATTTCGGCGTTGCCGACTTCAAAATAACGGGGGGCGAGCCGCTTCTGAGACGCGATATAGACCTAGTGGTGGCGAATATAGCGAAGGCCGGAGCCCCAGTCACGTTGACTACCAACGGCTACTTGCTGAAGAGGTGGGCGGAGAGGCTGAGCGCCGCCGGACTGCGTAGAGTAAACGTGTCGGTACACACCGTGGAGCCCGATAAGTACTCAAAAATCACAGGCGCCCAGCCCGGCTTCCTCAACGAGGTTCTACGCGGCCTCTTCAAAAGCAGGGAGCTTGGCATATCGATAAAGCTCAACGCTGTTGTGCTGAGAGAAGTGAACACCGACAGGAAAAGCGTTAAGGAACTCGTCAAGCTCGCCTCGTTGCTGGGGGCATCTCTGCAGTTCATAGAGCTCATGCCCAGCGGACAAGGCGCAGATGTGTTCAACCAGTTCTACGAGCCGGTGGAAACCGTCGCAAAAACCATCGCAGAGTTGGGGGGGAGGCCTGTTGGGCTCAGGAAAGAGCTCCACAACAGACCTGTGTTTATTCTAGGCGGCGTCTCCATAGAACTTATTAAAAACTACGGCAACCCCACCTTCTGCAACGGTTGCTCCACCATGAGGCTCACAAGCGACGGGAAGCTCAAGACGTGCATCTACGCAGAGCCCGCCGTGGACCTGTTGCCGCACATCAGGAACAGAGACGTCGAGGGGTTGCTGTACGCCGTTAGAAGCGCGTTAGCCCAGCGGGAGCCGCGGTTCAAGCTCTACTCCTCCTCGTAGTAGGGAATCTCCTCCTCGCCCTCCTCCTGCGCCTGCTCGGACTTGTACTGCTCCAGGGCGTTCAGCAACTCCGAGAACTTTGCCTCCCACGTCTTAGCCACCTGCTCCACCTCTCTGCTCATCGACTCGTAGTAGTTCAGCAGAAGCTTGCCGATCTCCGTGAGCTCCGTCACGCCCCGCTCCTTGCCTCCGCGGCGCGACTCCACGAGCGGGACGCCCAGCACGTCCTCAAGCTTCTTGATATATGTCCAGATGAATTTATAGGAGTAGCCAAGCCTCCTTGCGGCTGATGCTATAGACCCCGTCTCCTCCAGCGCCTTCAAAATGTTGTAAATGCCGGGGCCCATGAGCTCGTGACCTTCCTTATCAACCCAAATACGCGTCTTTACGCGAACCCCCACACAACCCCGTTGGCTTGTATTAAAATACGTTGTTTACCGCCGACCGCGGCTGATTTGGGAAAGGACAGCCCACTTCCCCAGGTAGTCGCCTACCCTGATGAGCTCGTTTAGCTTGGCCGTCCTCTCGCCGCCCATGATGCCGGTTTTTATCACCTCAGCCCCGAACCCCACCGCTATGTGTGCAAGCGTTCTGTATTCGGTGTCTCCCGAGCGGTGCGAGACCACGGGTCTTATGCCGTATTCTCTCGCAACGGCCACCGCTTGGTAAGCCCGGAGGAGGGTCCCTATCTGGTCAGGCTTAATTATGACCCCAGTGGCGGCCTTGAGCTTTCCGCCCTCTTCTATACGCTTCGGGTTCGTCACGAAGAGGTCGTCGCCTACAATCAGCCTGTCTCTATACCTGTCGGTCAACTCGGCAAATGCTTGAAAGTCCTCCTCGTGAAAGGGATCCTCCACATACACTAAGTCAAACTCCTCGATCAGCTTCCCCACAAGCTCCAGTTGTTCCCGGGGCCCCCTCTCGGCCCCCTCGTTCCTGTAGATGTACCTCTCCCCATTCCAGAGGCTCGACGCGGCGACGTCAACGCCGAGCCCCATCTCGATGCCCAGCTCTCCGCCGACCTCAGAGGCAACCTCCTTCAGGATCTTCAGGGCCGTACGCGAGGAAATGCGCGGGGTCCAAGCCCCCTCGTCGTTCTTGCCGCCTGTAAAGGAGCTGTCTACCTTCAGGATGTGTTTCAACGTCTTTTTATGAACCTCCACGTTGGCGTAAACTGCCGTGAAGATATCCGGCGGGTTGAGCGGGATGACGAGGAATTCCTGTATGTCGGGGCCCAGCCCCCTGCTGTGTTTGCCGCCGCCTATGACGTTGCCGAGGGGCAGAGGCAACTTCCTCGCATATGCACCGCCGAGAAACCTGAAAAGCGGGATGCCCAACGCCGCCGCGCCGGCCTCAGCCGCGGCGAGAGAAGTCGCTATAGCAACCGCGCCCCCGATGCGCTCAAACCGGGGGGTGCCATCGACCTCCTCAAGCTTGCCGTCTACCGCATACGCCTCAGTGACGTCGAGCCCCACAACCTCCGGCGCCACGAGCTTCTCAAACGCGGCCAAGGCGGCGTCTACGCCGCCCTCGGGGAAGTAAGCAACCTCGTTGGCGCCCCTAGACGCGCCCGCGGGAGCCGCGGCTCTGGCAACCAAAACCTCGCCGCTCGACGGATCCTCCGCCGTCAGCTCCACCTCGACAGTGACGTCTCCGCGGCCGGTAAAGATTTTCCGTATCCACAAGTCCTCGATCTGCATATATCACGAGATGTGATAGGTTTTTATCTTTCCCCAGCGCCTACTCCGGGAGGATAACCTTCTGCTGAGCCGTAAAGACGCGTCTGAAGCCTTCCTTCTTTGTAATGGTGATTACGTCGATGCCCTCGCCGGAGCCTGGGTCATTCCTGATGGCGGCTTTCACAGCCTTTATGGCGAGGTTGACCGCGTCCTCGAGGGTTAAATCCTCCCGATACCCGACCTCAAGCGCGCCCATGGCGTAAGGCGAGCCGCTACCCGTAGCCACGTACTTCTCCTTTGTGACTGTGCCCAGCCAGTCAGTCATATATAGGACGGCCCCCTCCTCCTCGTCCACCCCTCCTATTATCGAGTGGACTAGGTATATGTAGGGGCGGGAGTAGAATAAGATAAGAGACACGTAGTTCACCAAGGCGCGAATAGGTATCGGCTTTTTGTACTCCATCTTGTACTCCCGCGCACGTAGCGTTAGGAAAGACAGCACCGACTGGAGGTCGGCGACGCCGCCGGACATGGTGGCGGCCACGTGGTCGTCGATCTTCCAGATCTTCTCCCCGCGTTTATGGGCGATGTAGTAACCCGCC
Source organism: Pyrobaculum sp. (assembly GCA_032249215.1). Lineage (GTDB taxonomy): Archaea > Thermoproteota > Thermoprotei > Thermoproteales > Thermoproteaceae > Pyrobaculum. The sequence continues at coordinate 1,030 of JAVVGH010000059.1, read as the reverse complement.
GTCACCCTCTTGTCTGTGGCCAGGACGACGCCGTCTTTCACAGCTATTCCAACGGTAGTGGTCATTGAGGAGATGTTGAAAATGCCTTATAAATGTTGGCGTGCTAACCCTTTAGCTCTACTTCCTCTATGAACCGCACCTTCTTCACGTTTTGGAATTTCGTGGAGACCTCCGAGGCGTACTGGAGAAGCACGCCGCCGATGCGCTCATACAGCAACACCTCGGCCGGTAACGCCACAGTCAAGACGTCGCCTTCAAGCGCGGCCTTTAGTTTGTCCTCAGACACCCGGGGCAGGTACAGCCTAAGAAGCGCCACTGCCTTCTCCTCAGTGGTTGCGAGCCTCTTGACGACTTTGCCTCTTACCACGAAGGTCTTGCCGGCGAGCGGGTGGTTGAAATCCAACACGACGCGTCCGCCAGATATGGAGACCACCCTGGCGCGTTGACCTTCGAAATCCACCACATCGCCGACGCTTGGAACCACGCCGTGGCGGTGGAATTCCCTAATGGATACTATCTTCACCTTGCCGGGGTCTCTCACGCCGTATGCCCTCTCAGGCGGCACCTCAACCTCGAAGTCCTGCCCCTCGTCGGTGTTCAGTAGCGCGTTTTCCACGGGCTCCCAGAGAGGCGTCTCGCCGAGGATCACGAGGCGGGGGCCGTACACCTCCTCCGGCCTGTAGATGCCAGCCTCTTTGGCGACGACCTCCTGCGTGGTCTCTACGACTTTGTTCTCGTCCTTCTCGACTACGGTGTAGTCGAGAAGTATGTAGTCGCCTTTCGCGAGGGGCATATCACGCCGTGGATTCAGCCTTTTCTTGGGCCTTGCGCCTCTTTACAAGCCTAGTTATGTACCCCGCCACTCTGTTTCTCACAGTTTTGCTGGGGATATCCGCAAGCTCCGCGACGGCTTTTTTGTTCTCCTCGAAGTTGTCAGTAAACCTCTCTGGATACATTTCGAGGAGCTTCTCTCCGAGCGACTTGATGTATCTAGGCCTGACGCGACCCATGGCGTCGGAACCTGTGAGAT
>JAVVGH010000058.1:0-6275 GCA_032249215.1 Pyrobaculum sp. | reverse complement strand
ATGCGCCGGGGCGTTTCGTGGCTTGCGCCGCGGCGCGGTCTGACGGCGTTGTAGATATATAAAACTTGGCACTTGTCCGTTTAGCCATGCGGATCCGGGCAGTCACCTTACATCTGATGTGGAACGACGACTTCTCCGTCGTGGATAAGTTCCTGCAGGCGGCTGAGGGCGTCAAGCCTGCGACTGTGCGCGTTTCTGTATCTCCCCCGCCGCCGGACAAAGCGGAGAGAGTTATCTCGGCCCTCAGAGACCGCGGGGTGAAGTACATCTCCGCCCTGCATCTCTACTACGGCGCGGAGGAGGTGTATAGATACGTCTCTCAATTCGGCGTCTTCTCTTCCTTTTTAGACGCGGCCGAGTACATAAAGTTCCTCAAAACTATATACACAAAGGGAGAGGTCCACCTGTCTAGATACGTCGCCCTCCTCCTAGGCGGCGCCGTATACAACTCGCCATATTTCCCCGCCTCCGTCACCACCCAGAGGGGCATCTCCATCTCCCTGCTGTACCCCAACGACCTGCAGACTATTAACGACGTGGCACACGTATTGAGACGCGGCGAGGAGGTTGGCAGGCACCTCGCCTCTACTCTCGGCCTGGAGTTTTTAGGCGTGGACGCCTCCCTATCGCCTTGGGGCGAGGAAAGCGTGGCTAAGGCGGTGCAAAGGCTGTTTGGGGTCAGGCTAGGCGAGGCGGGCTCGCACCACGCTATCTACCAGCTAAACAAGGCCATAGAGGCCGCAGACGTCAAGAAGGTTGGGTTCAACGAGGTCATGCTCCCCCTGGCCGAGGACGACGAGCTGAAGCGCCTTGTGCGGGATGGGCTCCTCGACCTAGGCCACTTCGTGAGCTACACCTCTGTCTGCATCCCCGGCCTCGACATGGCGCCTGTAAAGATGGGGGGCTGGGAGGCGCTTAAACGCTTGCTCCACGACCTAGCGGCGATATCATACGTCAAGAGGCGTCCAATAGGTGTGCGGATATTCCCGGTAGACGTGGACGAGTACGAGGTGGAGGGGTTCGGCAAGACCCCGGCGCTACGGCTAGCGCCGTGATTAGACACTTGATGCTCTCCCCCAGGTACCTAAAGGCTCTTTACGAGGGGAGGAAGAAGTCCACCATAAGGCCGGGCGTCCTCCGCGTAGGTGACAAGGTGTACATCCACAGCAAAGGCCGCATAGTCGCCGTAGCCCACGTGGAGCAAGTGCTCTACAAGCGGGTTAAGGAGCTGACAGACGAAGATGCCGTCTTAGACGGCTTCAAATCCCGGGAGGAGCTCGTCGCATATCTTAAGAAGAGGTATCCGGGGCTGAGGGACGGCGCCATAGTGACCATAGTGAGGTTTGGGAAGGTGGAGAAGGTGGATATGCCCGAGGACCTCCAATATGGGGGTTTGACGCCGGTGGAAATTGCCGCCCTGGCTTTAAACAAGCTCAAGCTCACTAAGCGAGAGCAGGAGATACTGAGGGCGGTGGTGGAGGCGGGGAGCTTGAGGAAGGCGGCGGTAAAGCTGTTTGGCACCATAGACAAGAGGGTTGCGATACGGCGGGTCCTGAGGCGCGTGTTGAAGAGACTCCATGGAGGCGTGGAGGGCGAGGCAGAGGGTAATTAAGACGCTGGAGGAGAAGCTCAGCGAGGAGGAGAGGAGAGAGGCCAGGCAAGATCACCACGCCAAGAGGCCGCCGCGGCCCTGCGGCATCACCATACACACATGGGCAGGTTGTCCCTTGGCCTGCGCCTACTGCTACATCTACGACATGGGATTTCCGGGCTCGGTCAAGCCCTACAAGCTATCTCCGCTTCAGCTGGCGTATGCCGTTGCCACAAACCCACACGTGGCCGTGGGGCCTTGGGGCACCCTCGTGGCTGTGGGGTCTGTCACCGAGCCCTTCCTTCCGCAGACCAGAGAGCTCGCGCTGGGCTACATGAAGGCCATCGCCGCATATCTCGGCAACCCGCTACAGGTCTCCACAAAGATGCCGCCGCCTCCTGAGCTCGCCGAGGTGCAGGGGGGCCTCGACGTGTTGATAAGCGTCACCGACCTCTCGGGCAAGCTGGAGCCCAGGGCCCCGCCCCCCTTGGAGAGGCTGAGGGCTGGCGCCGAGCTTATCAAACGAGGCGTCAGCGCCACGCTTTTTGTACGCCCCATTGTGCCGGGGATCACCGACCGGAACTTGACGCGGCTTTTGGCGCTGGCGGCAGAGTTGGGCTACAGGAGGGTCGTGTTCGGAACTCTACGCGTGACGAAGGGCATAGTCGCGCGGCTGAGGGCCTTCGGAGTAGACGTAGCCCCCTACGTACGTGAGTTGCATGAAAGACGGCAGACACCTATTAGATATCCTAAGGAGAAGTTCGCCGCCGTCGCTAGGCAGATGGGGTTTGAGGTTCTGCCGGCTTCCTGCGCAACCAACGTAGTTGCGCACGGCCAGGCATGTGCATTGTGTGGCTGGGGTCCCTGCGGCGATGTCAAAAAACTTAAGGTGGACGCCCGCGACGTAGAGGAGTATCTAGAGACGCGTGGCTATAAGTCGGTGGAGGTGTCTGTAGTAGAAGGTTTGAAGATCCGCATAAATAAGCGGCTTAAGCCAATCGACAAGATATTTCTTGAACAAGCCACGCGTCTGCCTATTTCAGAACCTGCCCGCTAGTCTCTTCTGCATGTTTGTAGGCCAGAGGAGGTGGGTGAGGGGCTCGGGAGTTTTCGAGAGAAGCGCCGTCAGCACCGCCTCGACGAAGTCGGGGCTGACCCTCACGTATTGATCCACGGCGTCCAGCACCTGCGGGTAGCCCGTCACCGACGACGTCGTGGAGGCTAGGTAGGACACTATCTCGTCCACGCCAAGGTTCCCCAAGTCCAGCACCTCCACCCTCACTGCCACCTTGTGTCCATACGGCCTGTAGAAAACCACCTCGACATCGCCTAGGAGGCGGAGGTAGGGATGCTGGGAGGACTCCAGCACCCTCTTGAAGTTTATGTCGAACTCCCTAAGCCGTCTACACAGCCTCTCGCCCCTTGCGCTTAGCTTCGCTGGCTCGCCTCTGTAGCAACGCAGGATGGACTCCCTCTCGGAGCCGCCTTCGCAGTCTGCGTAATGTATAGCGACGTATCTGGGCAGGAGATCCCTCAGCTTGCCGAGGCTGAAGTACTCCCCGGTCCTCAGGAAGGTAGACGCCGCGATCTTGTCGTTGACGGGCAGACACCTGCCGGCGAGCACCGAGATGTACCTAGACCTCACCCTCTTGGCGACGGCGACTATGCTCGTCCTACCTGCCGAGGCGGCCCTCAGCATGTTGTTGACCGCCTTGTTCACCTCCTCGTACTTCCCGCCCCTCACCGCCAAATTGAAGGGCAAAGGATGCAACGCTATTTCGCCGTCTAGAACGAGGAGGTCCATCTTCTTCTCCCCCCTCAGCCTGGCCTCGAGAAGCCTCGTGGCCATGCGCTTCTCCAACAGCGCCGAGAAGAGCGACACGTCCGCCTCCCTGGTGTCGCTGAAGAAGAGGGCGCCGGTCACGAACTTGTCCTGCAACCCGTCGCTCAGCCCCACGTAGCCGTAAGCCACCACAGTGAAGACCCCACCGATGAGCTCAAGCGGCGGGGAGCCGTAGGAGGAGTCGACCGCATAGACGTTGAAGCTTCTAGACGCGCCTATCCGTCTGATCTCCACCTTCTCCCTCAACGACGCGAGCTCCTCCACCACCCTGCGGAGCCGCATTATCTTCTCCGCGTGCCGCTCAACCTCATGCCTTACGGCAACCACCAAGTCGGGCTCAAGCCAGTAGTCTAACGTCTCCACGCAACTATAAGAGATTCCCTATTTAAGGAACCTCCTTCGTCTTGATCAAGATGGGCCGCCTGAGGGGGTTCATGAGGCCCGCGACGAAGAACTCCCTTGGTTGCAACTGTGCAAGGACGCTTTCGTTTATATCCGCCAGGTCTAGGTAGGTGGATATCTCCCTGATGTCGGTGGGGGCGGTCAGCCGGGAGAAGAATACGGTACCTAGATTCGCCCTTATGGAGGGGTCTATGTCGCCTACGATGCGTTGACTTGCTAGAATCATCGAGAGACCCCATTTGCGGCCTTCTCTCACCGTGGTCTCTATGGCGTCTTTGGAGATGGTCCAGGTCTGGGGGGCGTAGTTCTGCGCCTCGTCCACGACGAAGACGATCTTAGCTTGGGTTTTCTCGCGCTTAACCTGTGCCCAAGCCGCCTCTATCACCGACGCCACGATTGCTTGCTTGACTGAGAGGTCCGTGTCGAAGCTGAGGTCTACGACCACCGGCGTTGCCTCTATGGAGAGTATGTCCTCCGGCGATTTTACGCGGTTGTTGAGCTCCTCGAAGAAGGAGCTGTTTACAAGCTGTTTCAGGTAGAGCTCCACCTTCTCTATGGTGGAGTCGCGGGCGTTGAGCCTCTTCATAACGCGCCTTAAATGGGCTATAAAGCCCTCCTTGGTCCACCTCCCCTCGTAGGTCATCGTTGCTATCTCTAGGTATTCTCCGTGGGTCTGCCACTGTAGTTGCGCCACCTTTGCGATCACCGATGCCAGGATGTTCGGCGGAATCTTCACCTCCGTTGACTTCACCACCGTGTTGTAATACGGCGCGTAGTCCACGCCCGTGTGGTCAAACACCACCACCCTAAACCCCTTAGCCGCAAGCTCGTTGATAAGCGCCTTCACGAGCCTCGACTTGCCCATGCCCGTGGCCCCGAAGACCCCCACGTGGTGGGTGACGTATCTTACATCGAGGGGGAGAGCCCAGCCGGAGTACTTGTGGACGCCTACGTATATGTAGTCGCCTCGGAAGGCGTTCTCCAACGCAGAGGCGTCAAGCAGATACACCTTGGAGCCGGGCGTAACCACGTTTGTGACCTCGCCTATCCTCCCCTCCCTAATCGCGACGTAGGGCTTCACGATAGCCGAGGTATACGGCAGAAGTATGCCGTAGTCCACCATCTCGGGCCTGTCCACATACGGAGTCCTCACCCTATCTCTCATCACGGGCTCCAGCTTCGTTATCCTGCGGAGAAAACCCACCACCACCTCCCCCGGGTTCTCCCTATCTACAACGCCGACTAGCTGCTCCTCCACGGCGTGGCGCTCCGCCGAACGGTAGATCTGGACAGGTATAGAGCCTATGGTCGCGCCGCTCACCACGATGCCGAGCTCGGTCATAGACGTCCGAACCCCTAGAGATAAATCTCTATCTCCACCCTGTCGCCGTCTCTTAGGCCGAGGACGTCCCGTAGCTTGACGGGCGCCACCACCTCGATTACGTCTGTGGGGTGATGCGTGCGTTCAGGCATCACCACGGCGCCTTCAACACCTCTTATCCTGGCTCTGAAGGCCTTCACGGCTCCGTAGGTCCTCATGCCGTTGGTGAAGCCAGGTATCAATATGCCGGGCAGACTTTCCAGATACCTCCTATACGGCAGAGACTGCGGATCGAGTTTGACGTTTAACGTGCCTGGATAAGGCACAAACCCAAGTAGCTCCTCCATAACCCTCCTGTACCCCTCAAGCGATATGTAAAACGCGCCCTCGCCGAGGCCGCTGACCACGACGCCCACCACCCTGATGGAGGCTATGTTGAAGTAGCTCAGCAGTTCCCTAAGCGCCGCGCTGAGGATGTCCCTCCCCCTCTGGCTCAGCTTAACCACGGGGCCCTCCTCCACGTATCCCCTCTCTCTTAGAGACCGCAGTATTTTGTAAAGCCCCTGCCGCGTCATGCACAACCTGCCCGCGGCCTCGGCGACCGGAAGCCCCTCCACTCTAGACAAGGCTAGGAGGTCCCCCACCAGCCTGCGATCAACACACTCCACACAGCTGATTCAACCCCTTTTTATAGCTGATAAGACGGCGGCGTAGAAAGTCGCATTAGCTAGATCTGCGACGACCTCTATCCGGTTCACCGCCTCCGCCAGGTCTCTTCCCACAGCGACGAGGCCGTGCCGCTTGAGGACGGCGACGTTGCTCCTCTCAAGAGCCGACGCGACAGCCTCGGCGAGCTCGGCCGTGCCCGGCTGTATATACGGCACTACGGCGATGCCGGAGCCCAGATACGCCTCCGCCTCCGAAAGAACAGAGGGGTCAATCCCATCGGCCAGCACCGTGGGCAACACGTCGTGTGTGTGCACCACGGCGCCCACGTCAGGCCTCCTCTTGTAGATCGCCACGTGCATGCGCCACTCGCTCGTGGGCTTCAAAAAGCCGCGTAGCACCCTGCCCTCTAGGTCTATCCACACCAGCTCCTCCGGCGTGAGAAAGGGCTT
>JAVVGH010000057.1:0-6374 GCA_032249215.1 Pyrobaculum sp. | reverse complement strand
AAAGTTTATAAATGGCTGGATTACTGGCGTCGTGCCTCATAGATCTCGCGATAAGAAGGGCAGATCGCGTTCGGTGAGGCCTGCCCACCCCACTGTGCCCACCTGGATCCAGTATACGCCGGACGAGGTGGAGCAACTTGCGGTGGAGCTAGCCCGCCGCGGTTTCCTGCCTTCTCAGATCGGCTTGATTTTGAGGGATCAATACGGCATACCGCTGGTTAAGCCGATAACAGGCAAGAAGCTAACCAGGATCTTGGAGGAGCACGGGGTTAGGCAGGAGCTCCCGGAGGACTTGCTTAACTTGATCCGCAGGGCGTTGAGGATAAGGAAGCACCTGGAGGAGCACCCGAAGGACATGGCGTCGCGGAGAGGACTGCAGCTGGTCGAGTCCAAGATCCACAGGCTGGTGAAGTATTACAAAAGAGTTGGTAAGTTGCCGAAGGATTTTGTCTACAATCCGCAGGCTTTGTCGCATCTGGCGACTTAACCTTTAAAAAGCCGGCTGGTGTTTTTACGTGGAGTTTAGGAATTTCGTCATTGACCACATCGACAGGGTGCTGGAGTACCTGAAGCAGAACCCATTGGCGATATACGTCAGGAGGTCTGTGGATGCGTACCTCGCCGCGTATGCGCTGGCGGCGGCCTTGGGGGAGACGGTGCATGTGTCTGTGGTGGATTGGCCGCCGCAGAGGGGGGTATGTGTGGGGTTTAGGTGCGACGGGATGTACATAACCGAGGCTGAGGTGGGCGTGGACGACAGCAGATACAGCTCCGACTTCACGTCGCTGAGCTACTACGCCGCGGTGATCATCCAGACGCTGTCTCCGCTGGAGGAGCACATACACAAGGCGCTTTATGTAGGCCACTACGCGTGGAGCGTGGACTACTGCGAGTACAGGTGCCAGTTCCCCCGGGAGATCTTGAAGGGGGATGAGCGGCTCGCTGTGGTTTTTCCGTTTCTGGAGTCGCTGCCGGCGAGGAAGGCGCTTTCTCTCTCCACGTTGCCAGTGGTGCCGGGGGTCACAGGCCGCCAGGTGGAGGGCGGCGGGGTTATTGCCTCCATGACGCAGGAGGAGGTGGTGTCGCTCCTCGACTGGGCGCTGGGTGCCGTGTTTAACGAGGGTTTCCACACGGCGGTTTTAGACAAGGCTGTGCGGCCCTATTCCCCCGCTTTCAAGCCCGCGGACGTGGCGGCGCGGCTTGAGGCCGACGTGGCGGGGTTTGTGGATAAAGACGTGGAGACGTATGTGTCTAACTTCGCCGAGGTTTTCTACATGGTTGTGAAGAGGGTTAAGGAGGGCGTGGTGCCTGTGCAGAACCCCTTCTACGTATACAAGATACCGCCTTACCTTTCCCACTACCTGAAGCTGAGCGACTGGGTTGCGTTGCGTCACGAGACATCCCGCGGGTCGCTTGTAGCCGTGGTGGCGCCTCCGGCCCAGCGGGCCGGCTTGAAGAAAATGGCGGAGGCCTTGGCTGAGGTGGGGCAGACGTTGCTTTTTCCCACCCACCTGGTGACGTATGTGGAGAGCGGGAAATACGTGGATTTCCTGCAGATCTATGAAAGAGGTAGAGGCTGAAATAGCGACGCCGCTGGACTGCGGCTTCATAGACGCGGTGAGGCCCGACGATGTGGACATCCCCAGGGGCATGGAGATTCGACACATATGCGCCGGGGGGCTGTGGCATATCCATGTGAAGTACGTGGTAGAGAAGCCGGAGGATCTCCTCACTCTGAAAAACACACTTGACGAAATAGTGCGGGCCCTCCAGCTAATCGAGGCCGCGCTTCGGGGGAAAGCTTAGGTCACTCCTCTGTGACTTTTCCGCTGGGCGGCGCCATGTACCTCCCCACGTCTTCCGCGTGTTTCTCCAGGGTGTCCGCTATGTAGATGGGCGCGTTTACCCTCACCGCGATGGCCACAGCGTCGCTGGGCCTGGAGTCGAAGGTGTGCATCCTCCCCTCCCGGTCCTTGACGTAGACAGTGGCGGTGTAGGTGTTGGAGACCAGCGCGTCTATTGTGATCTTCTCCACGGCGGCCCCCAGGGCCTCCAGCACGTCTACGAAGAGGTCGTGGGTTAGGGGACGTGGGAAATCCACCTCGCCAAGCCCCTTCTTGATGGAGAGGGTCTCGGCCGCCCCTATTATGATGGGCACCGCCTTGTCGCCCCACTCCTCGGCCCCTATCAGCATTATGCCGACGAGCTGGCCGTAGGAATCCACCGTCTCAACCAGGCTCACAAGCTCGGCCTTGAGGTATTTAACCATTGTAGTTACTATTTAACGCCCTTAAATCTTTATACGCCTAAGAACCGTGATGAGAGACGGCTACTGACCGGTGATAGGTCCTGAACCAGGCTGAGCTAGTCGCTCTCCCGCTCGGACTCCTGTAGGTTTTCGAGGAGTTGCCTCCGGAGCTCCTCCATCTCCTCCTTGTCGTACTCAATCCTCTTCTCCTCAGCCACCATTACGCCTCTTTTCTTCTCCTCGGCGACCTCCGACTTCTGTCTATACGCCTCCTTCGCCTTTTCTGTGAGCTTCACCTCGTACCCGCACTTGGGGCATTTCAACACTGTTGTGTTGTTCTTCTTCTGGGGCACCATCAAGGTGCCGTCTCTGGGGCAAAACCGCATCCCGTCTTATATCGCACAGGTATTTAAGCCTTGTGTCTTCTATCTATTGAAAACTTTATAAACTATATATGATTATGTATACATGCGGTTGCTTCTTCTGGGCAACGAGGCCATCGCCTACGGCGCCTTAAGCGGCGGCGTCGCGGCGGCTACGGCCTACCCAGGCACGCCGTCTACAGAGATCCTGGAGACTCTGGAGGAGTTTAAAGACCGCTTCGTCCACTGGGCTACAAACGAGAAGACAGCCTTCGAGCTGGCCTACGGCGCCGCCCTCGCCGGCGCCAGGGCCTTGACGGCCATGAAACACGTGGGGCTAAACGTGGCGGCTGACCCGCTACACAGCGCGGCGTACACAGGCGTAGAGGGCGGCTTCCTCATCGTAACAGCAGACGACCCGTGGATGCACTCCTCACAGAACGAGCAAGACACCAGGTGGTACGGGCTCCAGTCCTACGTGCCTGTGCTGGAGCCGAGCAACCCCGTCGAGGCGTGCAAAATGGCCAAGGCCGCGTTTGAGCTAAGCGAGCGGCTGAAGCACCCGGTTATGCTCAGGAGCGTCACTAGGGTGAGCCACGTGAGGGCGCCGGTGGAGCTGGAGCCCCCGGCCCCTCCCAAGTGGGGCAGATTCACAAGAGATGTGAAGAGGTTCAACCTCGTGCCTGCCAACGCCAGGGAGCGGAGGAAGGAGCTGGTGGAGAAGTGGGAGAAGATGCGGGACGTGGCCGGCGAGTATGTCTCAGTGGAGGGATCTGGAGATGTGGCGGTGGTTGCCTCCGGAGTCGCCTACAACTACGTCAAGGAGGCGCTGAGGCGGCTGAGAATCAGCGCCACCGTGGTGAAGCTTGGAATGCCGATTCCCGTCCCCCGGAAAGTGGCGGAGTTGGCGAAATCTGTAATCGTGGTGGAGGAGGGCGACCCGGTAGTGGAGTTTCAGCTAAGGGCCATGGGCGTGGCGACCAAGGGCAAGCTTGACGGCTACTTCCCAAAATACGGCGAGTTGGATATAGGCAAGGTGGCGGCGGGCCTCGCCAAGGCGCTGGACCTGCCCTACGACCCGCCGCAACCCCCTAAGCCGCCTGTGGAGCCCGCGCCGAGGCCCCCGGCCCTCTGCCCCGGGTGCCCCCACATGGGCACCTTCTACATACTTAGGCTAGCCACCGCGGGCCTCAACCCGTTGTGGTCAGGCGACATAGGTTGCTACTCCCTCGGCATCAACATGGGCCAGCAGGACTTGATCACCCACATGGGCTCCTCCGTGGGGCTGGGCGCCGGCATTTCAATTGCGGGGAGGCACTTCGTGGTCGCCACAGTCGGCGACTCCACGTTTTACCACGCCGTGTTGCCGCAACTTGTCGACGTGGCCACGAGGCAGGTTCCCATCCTCATCGTGGTTATGGACAACGCATATACCGCCATGACGGGGGGCCAGCCCAGCCCCAGCAGGGCAGTGCCGGTGGAGAAGATCACGGAGGCCTTGGGCCTCCCCACCTTTGTGATAGACCCGGTGGACATCAAGAGATCTGTGGAGACGGTGAAGAAGGCGGTGGAGGTGGTCAAGGCGGGCAAGCCGGCTGTCGTGGTGTCTAGAAGGCCGTGTACCCTGATGGCGGCTAGGAAGGCGAGGAGGGCGGGGGTCCAGTGGCCTAGGTACCGCGTGGATCCGGACAGGTGTACCGGTTGCGGAATATGCTACAACCTCCTCAAGTGTAGCGCCATCTCCAAGCGACCTGACAAGAAGGCCTACGTGGACCCAGCGCTGTGTGTCGGCTGCGGCATGTGCGCGGAGGTGTGTCCCTTCGGCGCCTTCGTGCCCGAGGGGAGGAGGGACCAGTGGCTGGAGCTATGGCAACAAGCATAGTAATCGTGGGAGTCGGGGGCCAGGGGGCTTTAACGCTTGCGAGGTGGGTAGGCGAAGCCGCCTTGGCCGAGGGGTACGATGTGCGCATCGCCGAGGTACACGGGATGAGCCAGCGTGGGGGATCCGTGGAGGTCCACGTGAGGTTCGGGAGGGAGGTCTACGCCCCAATAGTCGAGGAGGCCGGCGCGGACTTAGTAATGGCGCTGGAGGCCGTGGAGGCGCTTAGGGGCTTCCGCTACCTCAAGCCCGGCGGCGTGTTGGTGATAAACAAGAGGGTGATCCAGCCCCCCGGCCGGTGGTATGAACTTGGCGAAGTGGTAGACGCCATCAGAAAGAGCTGGCCGAAGACGTATATAGTGCCGTGTTACGAAGCGGCGCTGGGGCTCGGCTCGGCTCTCTATGAGAACTCCGTGATGCTCGGCTTCGTCTCCCAGCTACTCGGCCTGCCCATGCCGCCTAGCCTTGACGAGAGAAACCAGGCGGCGTTTCGCAAAGGCATGCAACTATTCCAAGAGGCGGCGGCCGCCTACCAGTAGCCACCCCTCGTCATCCACGTCTACACGACCACGCCAAGCCCCCCTCTCCACCAACCTCTTAAACAACTCATGAGGCGGGAGGGGGTTGCCGAAAAACTCCAGCACCCGCTCCACGTCGCGTCTAAGGTACTCCAGCTCCTTCGGGTGGCCCCGCCTCACGGCGGAGCCCCAGTCAATAAACCAGGGGTTTTCGCCGTCATACAGGACGTTAAATGGACTTAAATCGCCGTGCACCAACCCAGCCGCGACGTAAGTCTTCTCCAAGTTTTTCACCACCTCGTAGAACACGTGATCTACGTCGTCTATGCCTTCAAGCCCTACCTCAGCCAGAAGGGGGGCGGGATTTCTGTCTACGCCGATGAACTGCATTACGAGCACGTTGCGGTAGAAGCCGTAGGGCCTCGGCACGCGGACGCCGGCGGAGTAGGCGCGGGAGAGGTTGCCGAATTCCTTCCTGCACCAGGTCTCCACAAGGTGCAACTGGTCGCTTATCTTCAGCCCCCTAAACCTAGGGTCGCCCAGGAGGTAGCTGTACCTACTCTTCACAAACCTCACCGGCACGGGGTAGAATATCTTCAACACGGCGTAGGTCCCGTCGCCCCTCCTGGCCAAGACCAGCTTAGCCTCCTTGCCCTGCCCCACGGGGCCCAGCACCTCCTCCACCACCTTCCTCTCCTGCAACTTCACGACGGCGGCCCACGTATATGCATTTATGGCGTCGTCTAACACCTTGAAGTAGTCGCTGTCTCTCTCAGTCCTGAAACGCCCCACAGGCTCAGTCTATGGCAAGCATATATATCCCTTATCCCTAAGAGCCGTGGCTTCGGAGTATCTGCGCGGCACGATCCTGGAACCCATAGAGAGGAAGCGGCTGAAGGCCGCCAGGGAGTTCGTGGAGGCGACCGATGGGCGGTACGGCGCTAAGGTGGAGCTGGACGAGAAGGAGCTGTACATAAAAATCACCCCGGGGCCCGACGCCACGGTAGACGCAGTGTTGAAGCTCAAGGACATGGCCAAAGCCGTGGCGCTGGGCTTCGCCCCAGACCAGGCCCTGCAACTGGAGAACGAGGACTACGTCCTGGCCGTGATTAATCTGAAGGAGTATACGGACAAGCCCAACCACCTGCGGCGTATCCTGGGGCGGATAATTGGGGAGGGGGGTAGGGCACGCCACACCATTGAACAGCTGGCCGAGGTGGACATGGTAGTCGGGGACAACTACGTGGCGATCCTAGGCAAGCTGGAGAACGTGGAGATCGCTAAACGCGCGGTGGAGATGTTAATAGAGGGGAAGAAACACGACACGGTGTACAGATATATACAAAGCACAAAGGGGCGTTAAGAGG
>JAVVGH010000056.1:0-6376 GCA_032249215.1 Pyrobaculum sp. | reverse complement strand
ATCCCAAGGCATAAACGCCATGCTTCCAACAACTTGCGATGCTTACGGCCGCAATGAAAAATATCAGCGGCTAGCCCTATGTCGCAGATAGTACTCCGCTAGCTCCTTCTCCGTCAGCCTGTAATGGGTTAGGGGCCTGCCCACAGGCATTATGTAGAGCGGTGTTTCTTCCGGCGGCAGGTCCAAGATTTCGCTTATCTCATCGTCGTAGAAGGCGCCGACCGCTACCGTGCCCAGCCCGAGGGCAGTTGCTTGTAAATACACGTTTTGGCCGGCGTGGCCGAGGTCCATGGGCACGTATCTGAGCCGCCCCCTTTCGCCGTATACCCTCGTGGTTCTGCTGTAGACGGCTGTGAACACCAGCGAGACGGGGGCTTTTAACACCCATATCTGCTCCAGCGCGGCGCGGTACAGCGCCTCCCTGTAGTCGCCGGCCTTACGCATCCGCAGGATGTGGGCATAGACGTCGTAGTGGTAGATGCCGGCCGGCAGATACCCCTCGCTGGTCTTCACGCCGAGGTCTCCCACGACTGCATACAGCTCCAGCGGGTACTGGGCGCCTGCGCTTGGGGCTGTCCTTAGTCCGTATGTCGTTTCGGATATGCCGTACGCCGCCCACAGCAACTGGGCGAGCTCCTCAATTGTGACGGGCTCCTCGCGGTATTCCCTCACAGACCTCCGGTTTGCCAGGGCCTCCTCCACCGATACGGGGCCGCGTAGCCTCGGGTAGGGCAGGTGGATTTCCGCGGCAGCCGCCCTTTTCTGAGCTGTCTTCTTCACGTCTATCTGTGTGAGGTCTAAATATATTGCCGCGGCCGAGGCAAGAGTTGCCGCCAGGCCCGCCGCCAGCCTCCCCAGCGGGGTGGCGGCCAGGAATTTTAAAAAACTGCGTCTCAGCATGTATATGTCTGCGAGGGCGGGTTTAAGCATTTTTGTCCTTGACGTCACTGCGGTGTTGCTGATCCTTTTCGGCTTCTTAGCCGCGGTCTCGGGGCTGTGTCTTGTCAAGCCCGAGGTGGTGGAGAGGGCGACTCTCGGCCTCTTCAGCTCCTACGCCGTGTGTTCACGGTTGCACCTGGGCTGGACGGCCCTTGTCACAATCGTCGTTGCGGTTATCCACGGCGTCGCGGGTTTAGACGTCTGGCTTCTGCGGATGGGCCGGGACTGGCCGTGGCTCTGGGCGGCTGGCGCCGCGGCGGCGGTTTGGTTTATATACATCTACGTGGCGTAGGTGGTGGGTCTCGGCGAGGAGTGGCACGTGGTGAGGGAGGCCTACAGGAGGATAACTAGGGTTTATGAGAGGGCTAACATGTTGGCCACGTTGGGGAACGTGGATAGGTGGCGGAGGGAGGCGGTGGCTCTTTTCTACAGCCTAAACGGGATGGCGGCGCTTAAAGTGCTGGACGCCGGCGCTGGGCCTGGCAACATGGCTAGGCATCTGAGGGGGGTTAGGTACGTCGTGGCTCTGGACGCCACGCCGGAGATGCTGTATGTTAACGACGTGGCTGACGATAAGGTCGTCGGCGTGTTTGAACACATGCCGTTTAGAGACAAGTGGTTCGACCTGTTGCTGGCGGGCTACTCTCTACACGCCGCGATGAATCTTGAGAGGGCCGTGGCCGAGTTCAGCCGCGTCTCCAACTTCCAGCTGGTGGTGTCTATTGGAAAACCCGACAGCGGTTTCGTGAGGCGTTTGCTCCTAATATACACCAAATACATCTTGCCGAGACTTGTCTGTTTTGCGGCGCCTAGGGAGGTGTGTGCTGAGTACGAGAAGATCCATGCGATTGTGTTGGCTATTCCGCCTAATTCGAAGCTTCGCGAGGTGGTGAGTAGATACGCCATGTTGATCACATTTAGAGAAAAGGGGTTTGGCTCGGTATATATCTACCTAGCTAAGTCTACCTCCTAGGTTCCCACACCGCTATGTAGTACGGCATGTATCTGAGGTAGCGCTTAGACAGCTCGTAGCCTGCAGATTTCAACATCTGCTCCACCCCCTTCCAGCTGAATACGTGTTTCGCCCCGAAGGACGCCACCACGGCGACGAGTCCTGGCGTGGACTCCACCACCTGCTGGCCGACCAGGAGCTTGCCCTCCTGCCCCATTATCTGCGAGATACACGTCAGCTCCTTTACGGGGTCCAGCATCCAGTAGAGCGTGTGTAGCATAAGCACGGCGTCTACGCCGCTGGGCACGTACCTCCTGGCGATCTTCACCGCATCGCAGGCAGTGGGCGCGTTGAAGATGCAGATCTCGCCCCTGCATTCGCCGGGCTTGACGCGTAAAGCCGCCGCGGCTAGCTCCACGTTGTCTCTCCTGTAGTCAAACCCGACGTACAGCTTAGGCGTTGAGATCTCCATCACGGCCATGGCCGTCTGGCCCTCCTTTACAATCGGCTCGAAGATGGTCTGGTACCGCTCTATCTCCATAAGGCGGAGGAAGGTCTGTCTGAGGATTCTGTACCAGCCTTGGCTCAGCATGGTGGAGTACAGCACCGACAATGTGTTTTCGTCGGCCTTGTCTGTGGCCACGTTTACAGCGCCTACCCTGTCAAAGGACTCGTGGAGCTCCACGAATTCTATAGCGTAGCTGTTGGTGGGGTACTCCGGCTTCTCCGGCCTCTTCTTTATGCGGCCATCCTCCCTAAGGTATCCTCTGATTCTCAGCGAGATGAAGAGGGCGCGGGCGAAGACGCTTTCTCTTATGGACTGAAGCCCCATCTCGTTGTACACCTCCTCCCACCACTTCACGGCGTACCACTCGCTCCACTTCAACGCAGTTTGTACCTGCTTAACGCCGCCGCCGGCGTCTATGAAGGGCTTGTAGTACCTCAGTACGTTTAGCTCCTCCACGAACCTCATGTGCACACCACGATGCCAGCCTCCTTGAGCCTCCTCATGAGGGACTGGAGCTCGTTGGGCACCTTCCCGCTGTATATAACTTCAAGCACGGCTTGTTGAGTCGCCTGGGGAAGGAGGCCGAATCTCTCCCAGTCTCTGATCTCGCAGTCAAGCACGGAGTCGCCGTTGGGCACAAACACCGTGAAGATATGGCCGTTGGGGCACGTGACCTCCGCCTCTTCTCCGTTGCTGGACCTAAACGTTGGCCTAAACTCCACGCCGCATATTGGGCATTTAACTGAAGCAATACTATACATGTAGTGCCCTTTCGGCAAAATATATAATATGTATGGTGGGGGATCCTTTATATACTAAAAACCCAGTTTATAGGTGTTGTAAAGATGGTCGGGCCTATATGCGCTGTGGTCTATCAAGCCGAGGTGTCCATCCCCCGTGGCTATCGTCACGTATCTCCCGCCTAGCCTCCTGGCCTCGCATATGGCGCTCTCCACCGCCTTGTCGAGGTGCTCAGACCCAGACAGCCATAAGTAGTCAATGTTGAAGTTCCACCGGTTAAGGTAGAGGAGGTATTTCATGTCCGGCCCCGAGTACAGAAGCACGTGGTCGGGGCCCGGCTCCGGATGCCCCTCCGGCGGTTTCTCTAGGTAGAGCCCCGTCGCGCAGGGACGCGACGCTGAGTATATGTAGAGACCTCCCCTTGCCTGGTAGAGACTCTTCTCGACCTCCTCCGGCGTTATCAGTATTTTCGTGCCCCGTAGCGTGGCGGCGAAGTCGAGTTTCTTGGCGCGTCTCAGGATTATGAGATACGCCTCCTCAAGCCGCGGCTTCTCGGAGGACCACCTAACCTTCACCACGCACCCCTCCACAAGCCTGTAGAGGGGGAAGAGCTCCACCACGGGCTTAGCCCAGAAGAGCCTCAGCCTTCCCAGGTGTCTATACCAGTGGGCGAATTCGTCTGGGGTCAGCGGCTCCAGGCAGACCATCAGGAAAACAGCGAGTTCCGCCGAGTCACGAGTTTCTCGAGTTCAGACACCACGGCGAGCAGAGCCGTGTAGTCCTTGCTAACCAGCGTGGATAAGATGGTGTTTAGTCTGTCGAATATGGCGGCGTCTATCTGCTCCAGATCCTTCTTAGAGGTGGGTCTGCCCTCTGTGGATTTAACCCTCACCGCGATCATGTTTATAGCCTTCAAGGCGCGTCCCAGCTCCTCCACATTGTCCGAGTTGAGCATCCGCTTCCTTATCTCCGTCTCAATCTCCTTAAGCCCCTTGTAGATCAGCTGCCGGATCTTAGGCTCATCTTCTACACTTTTGTACCCTGGGTATACAAAGAAGCGAGGGGCCACGAACACGCGTTACGTTGCATATAAATATCTTTACCGCCAGAAGCCCCACCTTAGGGCCGTGTAGCTAATATAGAGGTGCTGCCTCTAACCTGTGATAGGCTGGATCGACCACTTCGACTACTACGGCCCCGTCACTGAGCTGAGGATGCTGGAGGAGCCCAAGTACCTCACCTCGGCCATAATACTCACCCACTCTGACGAGGCGCTTGAACACGCGGTGCGGGGCTGGAGCAGATTCGGAACCCTGGAGCTGGTGGAGGCGGTTTATGCATATGTACAACAAGCCAAACGCGGCATCCTCGACAGGAGGGGGCTTCTGCAGAAGATACTTGCGCTTCTCCCCCGCGCAGAGGTGGGGGACGTACTCGCCATGCAACGCATCCTCAAGCTGGGGCTGGGCGTCACGACGTGTGACCTGGGGCTCGTGGTGTTGAGCCACGTGTCGGTGCGAGGCGGGGCGCCGCCGCAACCGCCGCTGGGTCTTCTGTATGAGCTACGGAGGGCGGACGCTACGTTGTACATAGCGCGGAACAACGAGGGGGAGACGGTTTACGACGGGGAGACCATGTGCGTTGTGCCTGTGTCGGGCAGGGCGCCACGCCATCCCCTATACGAGGCGTATCTAAGAGGTTACAGGATAACCACGGAGGGGCTCCCCAAGGAGACTGACCTCTGTGTGGTGCATAAAAAGCTGGGGCTGAGGTGCCTAGACGTCCACATGTTGCTTGGCGATACGGGGTAGCTCCCAGCCTCTCCACAGCGACAGCAACCGCACTGCGGTGACCACAAGTATTGTGGCCACCATGGCCACGTCTCTTCCCAGCGGCAACGCCGCCAAGTAGACCAATCCGCCGGTTGCCGCCGCAGTTGCGTATACCTCGCGCCTAAGGACCGTGGGGATCTCGGCCGCCAAGACATCGCGGACGATCCCGCCTCCCGCCGCAGTGAGGGCTGAGAGCATCGCCACGGTTAGCCAGCAGCTATCTCCCACCCGCGCCGAGCAGTAGGTGGCTGTTATGTCGGCTCCTATCGCCGAGAAGGCGCCGAGGCCTACCGCGTCGGGGTAGAGCACGGCGTCTCTATATCTGCGGAGTTGAGGATATAGGAAAAAGGTGGCGAGTGATGCCAGGATCGCCGTTAGGGGGTAGGGGAGGTAGGTTATGTTTGTCGGAGGCACTCTGCCCAGCAACACGTCCCTGATTATTCCCCCGGCCAGCGCCGTGGAGAAGCCCAGCACCACGAAGCCGAGTAGATCCATGTCTTTCTCCCCCGCCTTCAAGGCGCCGGACACCGCGAAGGCCACTATGCCGACGTAGTTGAGGACCTCCACTATGAGCTCTGCGTGCATAGGCCCAGCAACTTGGCGACTGCCGCCTCCTCCACCACGGGTTTGACCACCTTTAGAAACCTCCGCACGTCTCGGCCGCTATATAAAACTATAAACTTCCTGTTGCCGCCCTCGTCTGTTGTCTCTAGGGGGTCTAGGCCTGCCAGACGTAGCGACACTGCCAGCTTCCTGGCCCCCGTCTTGAAGATCACCACGACGCCCCCGCCGTGTGGGTCCCCAATGAAGAACTCGCCGTGTGTCTCGAAGGCGCCCTTGATGAAGTATATATGCTCCAGCAAAGTCTTGGGCGAGTATCTGCAGTACCTCCGCGGTAGCTCCGCCCTCCCGCCGGACACGGGTATGCCAAGGGAGAGGAGCCAAGGCGTTAAGTAGGGCTTTACGTTTTCCACCACGCAACCTGCCACGACCATGCCGGCTAGGTAGGCACGCTCGGCCCTACGCATGGAGGGGCACGGTATACACCGGCATGTAGAGGCCCTCGGTGGTGTCAATTAGGTATATCGCCTTAACCTCAAAGGCGACGCCGACGTATCTGCCGGCCTCCTCCACCGCAGGAGCCAAGTCGTCCCGCGTCGGGTGCTTCAGCCTAACTGCATACAGCGAGAGGTGCGGCCGGAACTCCGCATGTCTCTCCTCCACGGCGTCCCCCGCGGCGGCAATGAGTAAAGTGCGCAACGCCGCCAGCTCCCCCTGGGGCTCCGCCCTAAGCGCTATATACCTAGGCCTAGACGGGCTTGGGAGCAGAACCACCGGGCCCAGCGTGACCACGAACTGCCGGTACTTAACCTCCACGTGGACCCGCCTCTTCAGCTTCACGAG
>JAVVGH010000055.1:0-6399 GCA_032249215.1 Pyrobaculum sp. | reverse complement strand
TACATCTACGGCCCCACCGTGGTGGGGCGGAACAGCTACGTTGACGCCGCTGTGCTGGGCTACCCCACCCGTCCCAAGATTCTGCAAGGCTTCTCCTCGCCGGACGACGTGAGCAACGGCGCGAGGGTGGGGGAGTCCGTGATCATAAGAAGCGGCGTTGTGATATATGAAGATGTGGAGATCGGCGACGGGGCCGAGTTCGGCCACAACGTGTTGGTCAGGGAGCTGACGAAGATAGGGCGCAACGTGAGAATCGGCACCCAAGCCATAATCGAGCGGGACGTGAAGATAGGGGACAGGGCTTGGATACAGTCCATGGTCTACATCCCAAACGGCACGGTTATTGAAGAAGACGTCTTCATAGGGCCAAACGCCGTGATAACCAACGACAAGTACCCACCGAGCAGGCGGCTGACGCCGGTGGTGATCAAGAGAGGTGCCGTGATAGGCGCAAACTCCACCCTGGTGGCAGGCGTCGAGGTAGGCGAAGGCGCCGTGGTGGCCGCTGGTGCCGTCGTCACAAGAGACGTCCCACCCGGCGTAGTCGTCGCAGGCGTCCCCGCCAAACCGATAGGCAAGGCCGAGGAATACCTAAAAAAGCGTGCCGTTTACGAACAGGGCGGCTAACCCAGCTCCTCCGCCAGCGCCGACAGGAGCTCCACGGTGTGTCTAAGGTCGTCTCTATGCGCCATCTCCACAGGCGAGTGGCTGTACTTCGTTAATATGCCGATGGACACCGCCGGTATGCCCGAGACGAAGAAGGCAGCGGCGTCTGTCCCGCCGCCCCCTCCGCCTATTTGGAGCGGGATGCCGCGTTTCTTAGCCACCTCCAACACCTTCTTAGCCAGCTTGTTGTTGTAGGCGCCGTAGTTGTCAAACACCCGCAGAACCGGCCCATTTCCAGGCCTCACGTTGCCCGTGAAGTTGGGATGGCAACACGCCGTTGTGTCCACCACAACTACATACTTCCCCTCCAGGCTCCTCGCAAGGGCGCGGGCGCCGAGGAGCCCCACCTCCTCCTGGACTGTCCAGACGTAGGTCGCGGAGGCACTCCTCTTATATGTCTGCAGGAGGGCCCAGCACCCCGCGCGGTCGTCAAGCGCCGTGGCGGAGACGAACTTGCCCACCTCCGCATATCTCTTGGAGAAGGCGGCCGGCGTCATGGGGGTTATGCCCATGGCCTCCGCCTCGCTTCTGCTCGTGGCGCCCACGTCTATGTAGAGATCCTGCCAAGACACCTGTTGTTGCTGTTGCTGGAAGTGCGGAGGCGCTACCCCTATGACCCCCTCCAGCCTGAACCCATCGCCGTATAGCACAACGGTGCTCCCTGGGAGTATCCTGTCGTCCACGCCTCCAACTTTCCGAAACTTAAGCCTCCCGTCCTCCTCTATAGACGTGACGAGAAGGCCGACCTCGTCCATGTGGGCCACAAAAGCCACCTTGGACCTCCCGCGCAGGATCACGTTGCCGAACTCATCGGTCTCCGCGCCGGGTGCGGCTGATAGGATCTTCTGGCGGACATCGTCCTCAAAGCCGGAGACCCCCAAAGCCTTGGCCAAGATCTCAAGCTCCATGGAGGGGTCAAAGTTGTCGTTATTATAGATTTCGTTATATACCCCTAACTACACAATTCTGTGCCCTACCACATCTGGGCCGGACAGGAGGACGTGGCGCCCCTGGTTGTAGGGGTAGGCGACCCCTCAAGGGCGAGGCTTTTCGCCTCGCTTATGGAAAACGCCAGGCTGGTGAACGAAAACAGATACCCGGTCTACACCGGGCACGTGGGGAACAAGCGTATTTCAGTCGTGGCGCACGGGATCGGCGGGCCCTCAGCCGCCATCGCGCTGGAGGAGCTGAAGATGCTCGGCATGAAGACCTTCGTGCGCATCGGCACCGCGGGTTCCTTCGGGGAGCTTAGGGTGGGCGACGTGTTGATTGCCGCTGCCGCCGCTACGCCGGGCGGGGGCGTCTTGGGCGCGTATTTCCCCGGCCACAGCCCCCCGCTGGCGGCGGACCCCCTCCTCACCGTGAAGCTGGCCGAGGCGCTGAAGGCGCCGGTGGGCTACGTCGTCTCCAGCGACGCCTTCTACGCGGAGGACCCCGGGTTCGTTGAGTTCTGGCGCCGCAGAGGGGCGCTTGCGGTGGAGATGGAGTGCGCCACCGCCATGGCTCTGGGGTGGCTCAGGGGCTTTAGGACCGGTTGCGTCTTGGTGATATCTAACATAGTGGGCCGACACGAGGCGGTAGACCTCGGCCCAAAATTTGTCAAGGTTTTCAAAAAGGTGGTTGAGGTCCTATAATCATCATTATTCAGAAGCGGCGACCACCTTCACCGCTCTCGATATACTCTGCGTAGTCTTTTAAACATTCTATGCATAGAATCAACTCGACGCGTCTCCCTAACCTGGCGTAGCCCAAGTTGGCGTATGTAACCCTGGCGCCGCACATATCACACCTAGGCCGGAAGGCTCCTATGAATACTTTCAGTTCTTCAAGCGGAATTTCTGCGTATATCCTTCTCCCCATTTTTAGAAGCCGTTTTTCTTTGTTTATTGAAAGTTTTAGTGAACTCTCTCTGGGACTCCTCACGTAATAATATATAGGTTTTTAAGGGGCTGAAGAGCTAAATAATGGGCACATCTCCACGGAGTGCTCGACAGCTTGGTCCAGCAGGCGTTGGCTATAGCTAAATACGTGGTGCCCATTGTGCTGGGCTACGCCGCGGGCTGGGCCTTGAAGAGGAGGCCACCTGGGTTTTTGTTCACGGCTGTGGTCGTTGTGTTGGTGTTTTTCGTGGCCGCCAACGCGGCCGCTGTGGTGCTTAGGAACATCGGCGTGTTTCTGGCGTTGTCTATACTCTACTCCCTAGCCCTCGTCTTCATCACAGCTGTTCTAGGATCCTTCTTGAATAAGCCGGAGGCCGTCGGCGCGGCCCGGAGGCCGGTTATTTCGCTCTACGTAGCGGCGGCGCTGGCGGCGGGCCTGGCCGTGGGGGCGTCGGCGGAGTTTAACTACGCCTCTGCGATAGACCCTCTGTTGCTGTTCCTCCTCTTCATCGCCGGCGCCGACATGGCACACGTCGATGTCAGGCTTGATAGGTCTGTGTTTCTTGCGCCGGCCGTGGCCTTCCTCGGAGCTGGCGTGGTGGGGTTTCTCTTTGCGCTGGCTTTCCACATCACGCCTGCGGTGGCCTTAGGCATGGGCTGGTACAGCTTCACAGGTCCCTACCTCGCCAGCGCCGGCGACGCGGTGGGCGGCGCCTACGGCCTTCTTGTGAACTTCCTCAGGGAGCAGTTCACCTTCCTCCTGGGACCTGTGCTGGCTAGGAGGTTTAGCAAAGTCGGCGTGTTGGCGGTGGGCGGCGCCACGACTATGGACAACACGTTGCCTCTCTACACGGCGTTGTATGGCTCCTCCTTCGCCCTATACGCCTTCGCTAACGGCGTGATTCTCACGGCTCTAGTCCCGGTGATGGTGCCGGTGATTCATCAATTCTATATTTGCTGTATGTAAATGGGGGTATAACGGTAACTAGTTAAAAAACCGGTTTGAAGACGCTTAATGAGGAGCGTGAGGGATGTGCTCGGCGTGTCCGCGGTGTCTCTCATACGTTACGGGGTGATGCCCGATGACGACGTCTACACGGCGATAAAAGTACTGGATAAAACAGCGCCTCACCTCGCTAAGCTCCTCAGGTCAGTCCTAAACGGCGACGGGGCGTCCTAGCGGGCACCCCACCGGGGGGTGAAGTTGTGTTTAACGCCGAGCAAGTCGAGGACGCGTCCCGCAAATGTTGTGACTAGGTCGTCGATGGTCTTCGGCCTTGTGTAGAAGCCAGGCGCGGCGGGCATCACCACGGCGCCCGCCATCGTGGCCAACTCCATGTTTCTTATGTGTACCAGGGAGAGGGGGCTCTCCCTAACCACCAGCACCACCCTCCTCCGCTCCTTGAGACCCACCTCGGCCGCCCTGACGATTAGGTTCACGGTGAAGCCGTTGGCTATGGCGGCGAGGGTTTTCGTGGAGCAGGGCACCACAGCCACGGCGTCTATCCCGAAGCTCCCTGAGGCGGGCGGCGCGGAGAGGTCGCCTTCGTCCCATATGTAGTCCGCGAGCGACTTGACGTACTGGACGTCGTAGTCCGTCTCCAGCTTAATCACCTTCTCCGCCGTCTTCGATACGGAAAGGTGGATCTCAACCCCTGCCCTACGCAGAAGCTCCAGGACTTTAACGCCGTAGATAACGCCCGAGGCGCCTGTGATGCCGACAAATACCTTCATCAGATGTACATGTATACGTCATTGTCCAACACAACGCCGTCTTCCACCTCCCTGCCTCCGTGAAGCAGGTATATGTCCTTCTTCTCCACCTTGGCGGTCCGCCTCACCTGCGGCGGCAGGGAAGCCGCAGTTTTTATAAGGTCCGCCACCTGTCTCGTCAAGGGCATGAACTCCCTAGGCGAAGGTGGGATCTTAAACACAAGCGCGTGGCTGTACTTCAAAGTAGCGGCGCCCTGCGGCGTATGCGGCGAGGGGGATACCCTACGCACCGCCAAGGTCTGCGCCGCGAGGTCTGTGGTGGCCGCAACCTCGAACTCGCGCCCGCCTAGAAACACCGCCACCACATTCGGCCTTGCCTTGTGGTAGAAGGCTGTGACCTCCCGCGTCTCCTGCCTCTTGAGCTCGAGGAAGTCGAAATACACGTCGATGCCTTCTCTGCCGTATGGGGAGCCGGTGAAGGCCCTCTCGTTAACCACCGGCGCCGCGGCGACCGGCGGCAGATCTAGCTCGCCTCTTTTCCACCTATACAGCATCAACGTGAGGAAGTTCACAGCGGGCCAGTCCTCTGGGTAGAAGCCTGAAAGCGCCAGGATCTTCTCGTCTCCCGAGCCGAACACGGAGGGGCCTCCCCCCAGCTGCCGCAGAAGGAGGCTCTTCACATACCTCACGCAGGTTGCGCTAGAGGTAAGGGCCTTGTAGGGGTGGAGATACTGCACGGGGTCCAGTTAACTCCAATATTAAAACCTACGTCATACATAAAACCTCCCAACGAAGCTGTGACATGCCTCGGAGAAGAAGCAAGGTGCCTCTGGAGCGGGTCGCCATCAGGCTACCCACCGAGGTTATGCTGAGAATTGACAAACTCGTCGAGAAGGGGCTCTTCAAGAGCAGGAGCCACCTGATAAAGCAGGCGTTGAGGGAGCTCCTCAGCGACCCCGGGTATCAAGAAGCGCTGAAGGAGAGCGATGACGACTTCCCCACGCTGAGGGGGAGATAAACTAATAAACAGAGACGTCGAGAGACGTGCTGATGAGGGCAGGTGTGTGGCGATGAGTGAGCGGTGGTGACAAGACTGACTACGGCACCTCTATGTTGGCATGCCGCCTAGCCAGCTCGCTCTCGTTTTTACCAAGCCGCTTCATAAGCTCCGCTACCACGGCGTCTAAGACCACCATCGACGTGTCTTCAAAAAGCGTGCCCAGCGGCGAAAGCGGCTCGTGGATCCCCAGTATCTGGCGGGCGAAGTAGTCGTCCATAGACGCAAGCTTCGTCCTGCCCGGCACGAAGACCACCAGATCTGCCAGGCGGCCCAGCGGCGAGTCGTAGTAAGTCGTGATGGCGGCGACCTTGGCCTTCATCTTCTTAGCCGCCTCAGCCGCTGCAACAACAATCTGCGTGGAGCCGCTCCCCGAAATAGCCACCAGCAGGTCGCCCTCCTCCACAGAGGGCGTTATGGTCTCGCCGACAACGTACGACCTAGCGCCAAGATGCCTAAGCCTCATGGCGAAGGCACGGCCCACCAGCCCGCTCCTCCCAACTCCAACGACCAAGATCTTCTTATTCGCTCGGTATATCTCCTCTATAGTTTTGACAAATTTCTCGATCTCCTCAAGCTTTATAGTATCTAAGGCACGGAATATAAAAGTAGCAATTTCTAGGTAGGCTTGTTTAAAGTATGTAACCATGTGACTTGAAAAATATTAATTTAAAAATCTACTCACCGTACATCGACCTATCGCCGAAGAAAGCCTCCACCTTCTTAGGCCTAAGCCTAGACGCTATATAGTCAAATGCCGCCTTGGGGTCCGTGTGGTCGCCACAGGTATATACATCAACTGTGGCGAAGCCATGCTCCGGCCATGTGTGGATGGAGATGTGGCTCTCCGCCACCACGGCGAACACCGTGAGGCCGCCGTCCGGGCCAAACCTGTACGAGCCTATGGAGAGCAATATGGCGTTGGCCACCTTGACCGCCTCCTTAACGATTGTTATCAGCGCCGCCTCGTCTCTCAACACCTCCTGGTCGCACCCGTATAGGTTGCCGTAGACGTGTCTCCCGACTACCACCCTGCCACCCCCCACGCCCCCCGCCATGGGTTATGCGTATTTCCGCAGTTTA